>JBBQTX010000224.1:0-3894 GCA_038234475.1 Caulobacterales bacterium
AGTTTATGGCCTCAGTGACGGCGGCAACGTGATGGGCTTCATGATGCAGGACGGGGTCAAGGTGACCTCGTCGATGATCGTCATCATGAACGTCGTCATCGCCGCGGTCTGCGCGTTCTTTACCTTGTACGCCTGGACCATGAGCAAGAAGGGCGTGCTGCGGTGAGGGGCTGACGGACGGTCGGTGTTTCGCCTATGCAGACGCGGTGACCGACCGTACGCCCGTTTACCTGACCGAAGCCGAGATCGCGGCCGTCCGCTCGTGGATACTCCACGAGGACGAGGCGGTGATCGCCTTCAACAAGCCCAGCGGCCTGTCCAGCCAGGGCGGGCGTATCCAGGCCCATACGCTGGACGACCTGCTCTGGGCCTTCATGCGGTCGAACGGTAAACGGCCCGAACTGGTGCACCGGCTGGACCGCGACACCTCCGGCGTGATCCTGGCGGCCAAGACCAAGCCGGCCGCCGGTTTCCTCGGCAAGGCCATGCAGGCGCGGCGGTTCAGGAAGACCTATCTGGCCCTGCTGTCGGCGGCCCCCGACCCCGCGATGGGCGTGGTCGAGACGCCGCTCCTGCGCCAGGAGATCGGCCGCGAGAGCTATATGCGGGCCGTCAGCGCCGACACGCCGGGCGCCCAGGCCGCGCTGAGCCGCTATCGCACGCTGGCGGCCTCGGACGACGGGGCCCTGGTCGAGCTGGACCCGGCGACGGGACGGATGCACCAGCTTCGGGTGCACATGGCCTCGATCGGACGGCCGATGGCCGGGGACGCGCGCTACGGCGGGGCCTTGACGTTCGCCGGCCAGGCGGCCCCGCGGCTGATGCTGCACGCCGCGAAGCTGACCTTTCCGCATCCCGAGGGCGGCTACCGTACCGTCGAGGCCCCGCCGCCGGAGGATTTCGAGGCGCTGAAGGCGGCGGCTGGGCTCTGAGTCTCCTCCGCATTGCCGCGCGACAGGGAGGAGACCCGGAACTTCGGCTCGCGCCTGACGCTATTCTCCACACGCCCGGAGCCTTGCCATGACCCGTTTCCGCCTGCCCCTGATCGCCGCCGCCGGTCTGGCGATGTCGGCCTGCGCCAGCCTTGCGCCCTACGGGGCCCAGATGGGCCCCGGCGGGCAGGGCTATGCCGAGCAGCGCATCGAATCCAACCGCTTCCGGGTCACCTACAACGGTGTCGGCGCGGCAGGGCCGGTGTCGGACCATGCCCTGCTGCGCGCCGCCGAACTGACGACCGCAGAGGGCTACGACTGGTTCGAGGTGACCCAGCGCTGGATCGACGGCCGACCGGACAGCGCCGGGGGTCTGCGGCCCAGCGCCGGCGTCAGCTACGGTTCCGGTCGATCGTCGGGTCGCTACGGCAACTATTCATCGTCCGGAGTCGGCGTCGGCGTCGGCCTGAACTTCAGCGGGCCGTCGGCGACCTCGACCACGCTGGAGGTGGTGATGGGCAAGGGCGACCGTCCCGACCGCCCGAACGCCTATGACGCGCGCGGGGTCCAGGCGAACCTGCGCCGCTGATCAGCGACCGCCGCGCGTCAGGGCCCGGTATTCGACCAGCCGTTCCTTGTCGCGCCGCACCTGATCGGAGACGGCGTTGTCGACGTCCAGCGAGGCGTAGCGAACCCAGCCGTCAACGCCCAGCTTGTCCTGGATCGCCGCCACCGGCGTGCGCCACCGGTAATAGGACAGCCAGCTGACGATCACGCCCAACACAACGGCCAGGACCTGCAGGGCGCGGAAGCTTACTTCGCCTGAAGCCGGCGCGGGCTCCACCGCCAGCACCGCCAGGCCGAGAATCAGCACAAGCGGCGTAATGATCCGCTGCGCCCAGCGCATCCAGTAGCGCTCGCGGCGCACGCGCCACAGCTCCATCTGGACGTGCTTTTCGAGATATTCCATCCGGGCGCCGAGCCACATGGTCAGGCGGGTCAGATACTGCGCCCGCTTGCCCCAGCCCTTGCCGTCCTGCTGGAACTCGGTCTCGGCCTGGTCGGCCAGCGCCCGGGCCGAGGTGAACAGGTTCTGCAGCTCTCGCGTCCGCTGCACGATCTCGCGCGACAACTCGTAGGAATCGTTCTCCAGCTGGAAACGGTACTGGATGAACAGCACCGCCTGCAGGCCCCAATAGAGGCCGAGGGCGGCGATCATGGCACCGGCGGCCAGGCCCATGCCGATCAGGGCCGATCCGGTCCAACTGGTGAACAGGCCCGGCCCGAGGATGGCCAGGGCGGCGAAGGCGGCCAGCGCCCCGGCCTGGCTCAACCGCTTGATCGACACATGCACGACCAGGGCGCGGAACACGCGGCGGCCATAGCCGTGGATGCGGCTGCGGATGTCGGTGTCGACCGGGAACCGCTCCTCGATCTGGCGACTGAACAGGACGTGGAAGCGGTCCGGCTTTCCGTCCGTCTCCCAGAACGGGAAGATGTCGAGCGGCTGGTTGAAATATTCGTCGATGTGCGAGGAGACGATCGCCTCGGACTCAGGCGTGGCGGCGAAATACTCGCTCTCCTGGATCGGGCGCAGGATGCCGTCGCCGCCGCGCAGCGGGGTCCGGCCGTGGCTCGGCGTCGGATTCGGAACGGTCCGGTGGGGGCTGTCCTCGCCACCGGGCGGGGGCGGATTCGGGGCGGCGTTCAGCCGGGCGTCGTCGCCTTGGCCGCCGTGGCCGCCGTCATCGGCGTGGTTTTGATCGTCGTGCGACATGGCCCTTCGGCGGTCCCTGAAACTACAGCCCGGCAGTATGGCAGGTCACGCCGCTGGGCGGGCGGCGTTCCCCTTGGGCGCGAAGCTGCGCCGCTGGGGTCAGGTATCACCGTTAACGCGGGTGTTGGGCAAGTGAAGTTTCGGTCAGGCGGCGACCTTCGCTTTGCGGCCAGTCCGGTATAAGCCCCGCACCATGACAGGTTTTCTCATCGTCGCAGCCGGAGGTGCGCTCGGTGCCGTGGCCCGCTACGGGATCGGTCGGCTGTTGCCGGCGACCGGCTGGCCATGGGCGACGCTGACGGTCAATGTCGTCGGTGGGCTGCTGATGGGGCTGTTGACGGGATGGCTGGCCTTTCGGGGCGGGGTGAACAGCGAGGGCCCAAGGCTGTTCGCCGCCGTCGGCGTGCTGGGGGGTTTCACCACCTTCAGTGCCTTTTCGCTGGAGACGGCCCTGATGATCGAGCGCCGTCAATTGGCCATGGCCGGTGGTTACGTGGCCGCCTCGGTGGCGCTTTCGGTGCTCGCCCTGTTCCTCGGCCTGATGGTCGCCCGCCGCGCCTTCGGAGCCCCTGTTTGACCGACGAACCGATCCAGGACGCACCTGACACCCCAAAGCGAGAAGTGCTGACGATCTATGTGGCCGAGGCCGAGGACGGCATCCGGCTGGATCGCTGGTTCCGCCGGCGCTGGCCGCACCTGTCCAACATCCAGGTGCAGAAGATGGCCCGCAGCGGCCAGATCCGCGTCGACGGCGCCCGCATCAAGCCGGAAGGCCGACTGACCGCCGGCGCCGCCGTGCGCGTGCCACCCATCCCCGACGACACCTCGCGCCAGGCCGGCGACGCCCACACCCTGTCCGAGCGCGACATCGCCTTCGCCCGCTCGCTGGTGATCTATGAGGACGAACTGGTCATCGCCCTGAACAAGCCGCACGGGCTGGCGGTGCAGGGTGGCACCAAGACCAGCCGCCACGTCGACCGCCTGCTGGGGGCCTGGGGCGAGGGGATGGATCGGCCTCGTCTGGTCCACCGCCTCGACCGCGACACCTCCGGCGTCCTTTTGCTCGGCAAGGGACCCGAGGCGGCCAAGCGGCTGGCCGGTGCCTTCGCCCGGCGTCAGGCGAAGAAGACCTACTGGGCCATCGTCATCGGCAATCCCAAGCCCGCCGCCGGCCAGATCGACATG
>JBBQTX010000225.1:0-3888 GCA_038234475.1 Caulobacterales bacterium
ACCGTCTCGTTCTCGAACCGCCCGGCCTTCGCCAGCGCGATCAGCCCCTTCATAGCCTTGCCGGTATAGACCGGGTCCAGCACGATGGCGTCGGTGCGCGCCGCCAGCTTCAGCGCCACGATCAACGCCCCGTCGATCAGGCAATAACCCTCCCCCACATAGTCGCAGTCGGCCACCACCAACTCTTCCGTCACCGCGTCCGGGCGGCCCAGCAACACCGCCGTGGCGAGCGCCATCATCACCACAATCACATCCAGCTAGCCCTGCGGCGCACGGACTCCGATGCCCAGCACCGGGATGTCCGCCCCCATCACCGCCAGACCGGCGACCAGACCGGCGTGGGTCCCGGCGCTGCCCGTGGCGGTGATGATCCGGTCCACCTGCATGTCCAGTTCGTCGGCCTGGACCACGATCTCGCGTGCGCAGTCAGCATAGCCCAGCGCCCCGATGGGGTTCGAGCCGCCGCCCGGAATGATGTAGGGCCGTCCGCCCCGCGCCGTGACTTCGGCCGCGCTGATCTCCAGCTCGGCGGTCATGTCCGATCCGCCGGGCACGGTGCGCAGGCGCGCGCCGAACAGCCGGTCCATCAGCACATTGCCGTTGCGGGTATAGTCGATCGCCGTCGACCCGGTCCGGGCCTCGAGGATGATCTCGCAGGCGAGGCCATGCGCCGCCGCCGCCGCCGCCGTCTGGCGCACATGGTTGGACTGCACCGCGCCCTGGGTGACCAGGGTGTCCGCCCCTTGCTCCATCGCGTCGCCCAGCAGGAATTCCAGCTTGCGGGTCTTGTTGCCGCCCCCGGCCAGCCCGGTGCAGTCGTCGCGTTTGATCCAGATCTCGACCCCCAGCGCCTCGCTCAGCCGGGGCAGGGGCTCCAGCGGCGTCGGTAGATGCGCCAGTCGGACACGGGGGAAGCGGGCGAGATGCATGAGGACGGTCTTTCGGTTCCCCCGCTCCTAACCCCGATCCCCGCCGTTGCGAAGCGTCAGGCCCGCGTGGACCCGTCCAGCACCAGCGCCGCGACCATCGCCGCCACGACCTCGTCGACCGCCTCGCGGTCCCCGGCCATCAGGGCGTCCAGCGCCGGGGCCTGCTCCGGGGTGATCCGCGCGCTGGCCATGCTCCAGCCGCCGAAGCTGCGGGCGGGGATCGGCTGCCTGTCGAGGATGACGATATTCCGGTGCCGCCCGTCGCCCTGCAGACGCCGCAACAGCCCGTCCAGAACGTGGGGGACGCCTTCGATGACCTGAATATACTGCCCGTTGTGCGCGGCCAGGGCACCGGTCAGACCCCTGGCGTCATTGTTCCGCTGCGACTCCGCCAGAATGGTCGCGATGTTCAGCAGAGAGCCCGTGCTGCCGGTCGCCGTGCTTTGATAGACCAGTCGTTCGAGGCGGAAGGTCATGGGCCTTCCTCGGCCAATCCCGGCCGATACACAACCTTTGCTGGAACGATCCGGGCGGATTGCGTCTGAGAGTGAGGGGCGCGCCGGCGGTCCATGCGAATTTTGCGCAAACCGACGGAACCGGGTCGCCGGACCGTTGTTATCACCACGGACCCTGCGGCGATGCGCGCTCGACAGGTCCGACGCGGCCCGGCCCAGCTGACGCCCCCCCGACGCAAGCCGGGCCGCACCCTTCCTTCCTGGACTCAATCCGCTTGTCGCCTCCGTCGCCCGGGGGGATGCTCGGTGCATGGTTGATTCGCCGACCCGTCTGCGCGACCGCGCCTCCACCGAGGGCCTCATCGTCGAGGCCGGCGAGCGCATTCTGTTGCGCGACGGCTTTCCCGGCCTGAACGTCCAGACCCTGGCCGCCGAGGCGGGCTGCGACCGCAAGCTGGTCTATCGCTATTTCGACGGCGCCGACGGCGTGGTCGACCGCATCGCCACGCGCGCCCATGCCGCCCTGACCGCCAGCCTCGCCTCCATCCCGCACGTCGAGACCGGGTCCCTGCGCACCTTCGCCCGGATCAGCCTGCTGACCTGGCTGGCCGCCCTGCGCGCCAGCCCGCTGTCGCTGCGGTTGATGGCCTGGGCCCTGGTCGAGGATTCGGACCTGCTGCGCCGCATCGAATCCGAACGCGCCACGGTGTTGCAGACCTGGATGCGCGAACGCCGGCCCCGCCTGCGTGTCCCGCCCGAGGGTGATCCCGTCGCGCTCAACGCTGTCCTGCTCGCCGCCGTGCAGCAATTGGCCCTGTCGGCCGACCGCTGCGGCGGCGTCGCCGGCCTGACCCTCGACGCCGAGGGCTGGCCCCGCGCCGAGGCCGCCCTCGACCGCCTGCTGGTCGCCTTCTCCGAGTAACGCCCGCGCCGGTCGGGCTCGGGGCGGTTGCCGTCCTCATCCGGGTCAGTCGCGAGAGGCGGTGTCCATGTCGGCGAAATGCTCGCATTCGGCCGGCGCGGGCATGGCGGTGGCGGCCCGCGTCACGACCCGGGCTCCCGCTTCCAGCGTCCGGTGCACCGGGCATTTGTCGGCGATCTCGAAAAGGCGCGCGCGTTGGGCGTCGTCCAGCATGCCGTCCAGCGTCAGGGCGCGCTCGAACACATCCGGCGGCGTCTGGCCCGCCTGCCGGTCGTGGCGCACCTCGACCGAGGCGCGGTCCAGCGGCAGGCCCTTCTTCTCGGCATAGAGCCGCAACGTCATGACCGTGCAGGCCCCCAGCCCAGCGGCCACCAGCGCATAGGGCGTCGGCCCCGAGGCCAGACCGCCGACCGAGACCGGCTCGTCGGCCATCAGCATGGCCCCGCCCGCCTCGACCCTGACCTGGAATTTGCCGCCGCCCGTCTCGGCTACCCGCACCACGCCGTCGGCGGGCGGCGTGACGACCTCGGCCTCCATCACGTCGAGATAGCGCGAAGCCCAGGCCGCGATCACGCTCGCCGCATAGGCCGCGTCGGCCGGCTTCGACAGCAGGTGGTCGGCGGTGTCCAGCGAGACGAAGCTCTTGGGATGTTTCGCCGCCAGGAAGATGCCCGCCGATTCCTCGATCCCCACGATCTGGTCCACCGGCGAATGCAGCACCAGCAGCGCCCGCTTCAGGTTCGCCAGCCGCGTCTTCTGGTCCTGCATCTTCAGGTCGTCGGCAAAGCCCGCCCCGACCGAGACCGGCCGTCCGCCGACGCTGACCTCATGGCGCTCGCCCGGCTTCAGCGTCTCCGCGCCCGGACCCAGCAGATGCAGCACATGGGCCACGTCGAAGGGCGCGCCGAGGGTCGCCACCGCCTTGACGCCGGGCAGGGACCCCGCCGCCGCGATCGCCGCCGCCCCGCCCAGACTGTGCCCGACCAGCAGGCCCGGCGCGCAGCCCCGCGCGGTCATATATTCCCCCGCCGCCACCAGGTCGCCGACGTCGACTGTAAAGCCATGAGGCATGGCCGCGACTTCGTTCTCCCCGATCCCGGCGAAGTCCAGCCGCAGCGTCGCCACCCCCTCGGCCGCCAGTGCGCGGCTGATCCGCGTCGCCGCCAGATTGTCCTTTCCGCAGGTGAAACAGTGGGCGAACAGGGCATAGGCCCGCACCTGCCCGTCCGGCCGGTCCAGCCGCGCATTCACGTGGCGCCCATCGGGCATGGTGAAGTCGAAGGGTTCGGTCTGCATGGCGGCTCTCCCGGCTGGCACGTCAGCCTAGACCGCGTCTTCGCCCCGCGCCTGCGAAAGGTTTCCATTCCTCCCCCGACGGGGGAGGAATGGACAGCCCGAGCCTGCGGGCCTATCGTTCCCGCGTTCTCCGGGGAGTCGCCGCAGCGGCTGAGATTGGCGTATCCGCCTGACCCGTCGAACCTGATCCGGGTCATGCCGGCGAAGGGATGGGAAACGCTTCGGTCCACGCGACAGGACCCCCACGCCCGACGTCGGCGGACCTCCACACCAGAGGCCGCCATGA
>JBBQTX010000226.1:0-3866 GCA_038234475.1 Caulobacterales bacterium
GGAACCCCAACTGATCAGGTTCTGCGTCGTCTGATCAGGAATTAGGCTGGCCGGTGGCCGGGTCGGTGTCTGTTTCGCCGGAGTTGGAGGAGCCTTCGGATCCTATCGGCTCGGTGGCGGGGCGGGGCGGAGCGCCATCGCGTGCGGGTGTGCGTTGGTTTTCGGTTTCGGTTTCAAGAGTGGAGGGGCGATCGGCTGCGGTCATGGGCGCTCCCTTGGGTGGACGAGGGAGATAACGCCCGCCGGGGCCCATGGCTCCGCACAGACTTCGTTCACCATGAACGCTCATCGGCCCGAAACGGGCACCGGGTTAGACCATGGGGGCAAGGGCGGTCCGTCGCGGATCGCAGAAGGACGGCTGCATGGCTCCGCTGAAGGTGGAAATCACCGGGTTCGACACGCTCAGCGAGGCGGAATGGGCCGCTTGGCGCGCCATGCAGGCGGCCAATCCGGCGCTGGTCAGCCCCTATTTCCGGCCCGAGTTCGCCCGGGTCGCGGGACAGGTGAGCCCCGCAGCGGCCGTGGCCGTGTTCACCCGCAGCGGCGAGACGGTCGGATTCTTCCCGCACCAGAAGCGCGGCGGGGCGATGCAGCCGCTGGGCGCGCCGATGAACGACTATCACGGGATCATCGCCATGCCGGGCGAGGCGCCGACGCTGGAGGAGGCCGCGCGGGCCCTTGCCGCCGTGCGTCTGAACGTCACCGCCTGGGTCGGAGAGACCGGCCTCGGGGAGGACCGGCGCACGGTCCAGGTCGAACTGGGAGAGGGCGGCTACGACGGCTGGTACGCCGGGCGTCGCGCGGGGCACGCCAAATTCTTCAAGGACAAGGAACGCGCCCGTCGCAGCATGGAGGCCGAACTGGGTCCGGTGCGCGTCGAACACGACCTGCGCGACCCGGCGCTGCTGGATAGGCTGATCGACCTTAAGCGCGATCAGTACCGGCGCAGCCGCCGGCACGACATTTTCGCCTGCGGCTGGACGGCGGACCTGCTGCATGCCCTGCTGCGCAGCGAGGACGAGGGGTTCGGGGCCTCCATGGGGGCGCTGTGGGCCGGCGACCGGCTGGTGGCGATCGAATATGCGCTGCACGCGGGCGACCAGTATCATTTCTGGTTCCCGGGCTATGAGCCCAGCCTGGCGCGCTGCTCGCCCGGCATTCTGCTGAGCCTGGACACGATGCGGCTGGCTTCGGGTCTGGGCTACCGCACCTTCGACTTCGGGTTCGAGGGCGAGCAGTACAAGAAATATTTCTGCAACGGCTTCCGCACCGTGCGCGAGGCGGTGATCCTCAAGCCCGGCCTCGGAGCGGCGGTCAGCCAGGCGGCGGTCGGGGCGCTGAACATGGCCGGGGGCGGGCGTGGAGAGCGGCTGCGCGACAGTGTGCGGCGCCGCTGGGCCGCCATCGAGGCTTGCGAGACCACACCCGGCGCCCGGCTGAAGGGGGCGGTCCAGGCGGCCGGCGTCGCCCTGTCCAGGGCCCGCGCCGCCGCCGATCGCGCTGCGGCCTGAGACGATGACCCCGATGACCCCGATGACCCAGACCCGCACCCGCTATTCCGGCCCGATCAAGGCCGCAGCCGTCCATCCGCACAGTCTGGTGGACCAGGGGTTCGCTACCGACGAGGCGCTGGCGGCGGTGCTCGACCGCTATCCGGCCGAACTGTTCGACATCAACCTGTACGACTATGACGAAGCCGGGCAGGTGTCGCTGCGCACCGGGGCCCGGGGGCGGTTGAACGGCGCGGACCTGCTGGCGGCGATCCAGCAGGGGCGGCTGTGGGTCAATCTGCGCGAGGTCGAGACCGGCTGGCCCGCGCTGTGGGCCGCCGCCATGGCCGAGTTCGGCCGGGTGCAGGACGGCTATCCTGGCCTGAGGGCGGTGAAGAACGCCGGCCAGTTGATTCTCTCCTCGCCCAAGGCCCGGGTCCCTTATCATTTCGACGCGGCGGGCGTGGTGCTGTTCCACCTGCGCGGTCGCAAGCGGGTGTTCGTCTATCCGGGCGACGAGGCGCACCTCGCCGAGATCGACATGGAACAGGTCGTGTCGCGTCAGACCACCGAGGAACTGCCGTATACCCACGCCTTCGAGGCCGATGCCCAGGTGATGGACCTGGAGCCGGGGCAGGCCCTGACGTGGCCGATCTATGCGCCGCACCGGGTCGAGAATCTGGACCGGTTCTGCGTTTCGCTGTCGATGGATTTCCAGACCTGGCCGTCGCGATTCAGGAACGGCGCCCTCTATACCAATGCGGTGCTGCGCAGCCGGGGAGCGAGGCCGCCGTTGACCGACGGCATGGCGACACCCGAGCTGGCCGCCCGCTGGGCCGCGTCGCTGGCGCTGAAGCGGGCCGGGGCCCTGAAGAGCCGGATCGCCCGCTTCGAGCGCGATTTCGAACCCGGGGTCGGCGTGGCCGACGGGGCGGGCGCGCTGAGGGCGTAAGGCTCGCCCTCCGCCACCGCGTCGCCCCCTCCACTCTATCCGGCTGCGCCCTCCGTAGTCTCCCTCCCTAACGCTGCGCGACAGGGAGGGAGACGGTTACAACGAGGTCATGACCTCGATTTAAAGTGACTCGGCGGCGACCCCGTCGCACCTTCCCGGCACATTCCGGAGAGGGAGACCGTCATGAAACTCGCCATCGCTTCCGCCGCCGTCCTTGCCGCGCTCGCGGGACCGGCCCTGGCCAACCCCGGCCCCGAGGTCGATATCCGCCATGCCGTCGCTCGCGTCGCCGTCATCGTCGAGGATCGCGCCGACATCGCCGTGGAGGTCGAACAGGGCACCTCCGGCCTGCCGGCCCTGACCGTGACCCGCGACGGGGCCAATGTCCGCGTCGACGGCGGCCTGCGCCGCCGCGGCCTGATGGGCGGCAACGGAAGCGATATCCGCAACTGCACCGCCGGTCCGGCCAACGCCGCCCGGCCCGGCGACGGGGCCTCGGTCGAGGTCCGCGACATCGGCCGGATCAATCTGTCCGACGCCCCGCTGATCGTGATCCGGACGCCGCGCCGGGTGAATGTCGATGCCTCCGGCGCGGTGTTCGGTTCGATCGGGCGCGGCGCGGCCTCGGTCGAACTCGGCACCAGCGGCTGCGGCCTGTGGAACGTCGCCAACACCGAGGGGCCGGTATCGTTCAACGTCTCGGGTTCGGGTGACATCCGCGCCGGCACCTCCACTGCCCTGGAAACGAGCATCTCCGGTTCGGGGTCCGTGACGGGCGGTGCCACGCAGTCGCTGGACGTCTCGGTCTCCGGGGCGGGCGATGTCCTTGTCGCCCGTATCGACGGTCCCGCCGAGATCAGCATCGCCGGCTCGGGCGATGTCATCGTCCGCGCAGGCACGGCACCCAAGCTGAGCATCAGTATCGCCGGGGCTGGCGATGTCGAGTTCGGCGGCGTGGCGGGCGATGTCGACGTCTCCATCGCCGGGGCCGGGGATGTCAGCATCGCCCGCGCGACCGGTTCGGTCAGCCGCTCCATCGTCGGCGCGGGGGACGTGCGGATCGGCACCTGATCGCCCTCAGGCACCGTGACGGAAAAGGCCCGGGCGCGTGGAACCCTCCGGGCCTTTTCCTGTGTGCCGCTGGCGGAAAGACCGTCCAGACACAGTTTGGCCGCTTGACGTAGCGGGTCTCAATCGTCATAAGCGCCAACTCTTGTTGGACCGGCTGTGCATCCCGCGTGATTTTGGGGTGCAGACGCGGCTCGCAGGAACGACCTGAGACACTGTTCTTTGCAGTGACCCAGGACTTCAACGGCTCTCGCGGGCGACTGCGTGGGCCGATCGTTTTTGCGGACGTGCGTACTCTGAAGGCATTCGTGCCTGAAGGCCTCCGGTCTTTGAAATGGTTCACAGGGACGCAGGTT
>JBBQTX010000227.1:0-3864 GCA_038234475.1 Caulobacterales bacterium
CAATCACCCGGCGGGTACGGCTGCCAATATTGCCCGAGGCTTCGTCCATGGTGCTCTCGTCGATCTCCAGATCGACCCGGCCTTCGCGCTCCGACAGGACCCGGTAGTCAAGGAAGTCGCCCAGGCGAAACACCCGCCAGCCCTCGGCCGGGGAATCATAAAAGGCCAGGTGGGTGTAGAGGCCGTTCATGGCCGGATCGCCACCGGCGGTGCCAAACAGTTTGACGGTGCGGTCACCCTGGCGCGTCAGCGGGGTCAGTTCGACCACCGAGGCGGCCCACTGCTGGCCCTCGTCGGTGTCGGGCTGGATCGTTGCGGCGGGGCCTGAGGCGGTCAGCGGCGCGGCGGCGGAGGCAGCCGGCGCGGACTGTTCGGCGGCGGGCACGGCCAGCTTGCGGGTTTCGACCTGGGTGTCGCAGGCGGCGAGGCCCGCCAAGGCGACGAGGAAGGTGAAAGGCTTCATCGCATGTCCCCTCATCAATGATCCGGCCACCTTGCACTTTGACAGGCCAGCTCGCCAGCCCTACCGCCAAGCCGTGACAGTAGTATCGCTCGAGAATCTTGCCGCCTCGACCCCGCCGGGCACGCCGTGGCTGGGGCTGGACCTCGGCGAGAAGACCATCGGGGTCGCGGTGTGCGACGTCACCCGGCTGATTGCCAGTCCGCTGTCGCTGATCCGCAAGACGAAATTCACTGACGACGCCCATGCCGTGCTAAAGTTGATGGACGGGCGCACGGCGTCGGGGCTGGTGATCGGTCTGCCCCTGAACATGGACGGGACCGAAGGACCCCGGGCGCAGTCGTGCCGGGCGTTCGCGCGCAATCTGCAGCGCATCCGCGCCGTCCCTTGCGCCTTTCAGGACGAGCGGCTGTCGACCAGCGCGGTCGAGCGGTTCCTGATCGAGGAACTGGACCTGAACCGCAAACGGCGCGCCGATGTCGTTGACCGCACGGCGGCTGCCTGGATCCTGCAGGGCGCGTTGGACCGGTTACGCGCTTCCCCTCGACCCGATCTGCCCGTATAGCCGCGTCTCGATGAGCCAGCCCCCCCATAGCGAGGCCTCCCTCACCGATCTGATCCTGGAGCGGCTCGCGCCGTTCCCGCGCGATCATTTCCTCTCCGCAAGTGATCTGAACGCCGCCACGGCCCCCGCCCTGCTGGACCTGGCCGACGCCTTCGTCGACTTTAACCGCGGATCCACCAAGGCGCTGGACCTGATGCGCGGGCGCACGGTCATGAACCTGTTCTTCGAGAATTCGACCCGCACCAGTTCCTCGTTCGAGATCGCGGCCAAGCGGTTGGGGGCGGATGTAGTCAATATGAGCCCGCGCACCTCCTCGGTCGCCAAGGGCGAGACCCTGATCGACACGGCGGTGACGCTGAACGCGATGAAGCCGGATGTGCTGGTGGTGCGCCACGGTGCTTCGGGCGCGGCGGCCCTGCTGTCGCAGAAGGTCGAATGCGCCGTGGTCAACGCCGGCGACGGACGGCACGAACATCCGACCCAGGCCCTGCTGGACCTGCTGAGCCTGCGTCGCGCGTTCGGCGATGTGGGCGGGCTGACGGTCGCGATCTGCGGCGACATCGCCCACAGCCGAGTGGCGCGGTCGAATGTGTCGATGCTGTCGATGATGGGCGCGCGGGTGCGGCTGATCGGGCCGCCGACCTTGGTACCCGGCGACGCGGACCGCTGGGGCTGCGAGGTCTTCCACGACATGCGCGAAGGACTGAGAGGCTGCGACGTCGTGATGATGCTGCGCCTGCAGCTGGAACGGATGGAGGGGGCGCTGGTGCCTTCGACGCGAGAGTATTTTCGCTTTTGGGGTCTGGACCGCGAAAAGCTGGCGTGGGCCAACCCGGGCGCGAAGGTCATGCACCCGGGGCCGATGAACCGGGGGGTGGAGATCGATTCCGAGGTCGCCGACGATTTGACGGTGTCGCTGATCCAGGATCAGGTCGAGATGGGAGTAGCGGCCCGCATGGCGGTGCTGGCGGCTCTGTCAGCGCGATTGGACGGAGACGCGGCATGAGCGCGCCCGTCTCCAACACCTTGGCCGTCCTGAACGCCCGTCTGCTGGACCCGGCGTCGGACTATGACGGCCCGGGATCGGTGCTGGTTGAGGACGGGCGCATCACCGAGGTGATCCACGGCGGCGGTGCCGTCGCTCGTGCGGGCGTCACGGTCATTGACGCCGACGGCCTGTGCCTGTCGCCTGGGCTGATCGACATCCGGGTCAGGACCGGCGAACCGGGTGCGGAGCCGAAGGAAACGCTGAAGTCCGCCAGTCTGTCGGCGGCGGCCGGCGGCGTGACCACCATTGTGATCCAGCCAGACACCGATCCAGCGCTCGACGACCCGGCGATGATCGAATTCATCCAGCGGCGCGGCGCGGCTCTGGGCCTCGTCAACGTCCGCGTCGCGGGTGCGGCGACCAAAGCCCGCGACGGGGTTCGCATGGCCGAGATCGGCCTGATGGACGAGGCGGGCGCGCTTTATTTCACCGACGTCGACCGCGTCATCGCCAACACGCGCACCCTGCAGCGCGTGATGACCTACGCCGCCGCCTTCAACGCTCTGATTTCGTGCCGCCCCGCCGATCCTTGGCTGAGCGAGGGAGCGGTGGCGACAAGCGGCGAACTGGCCACGCGACTGGGCTTGGCGTCGGCCCCGGCGATCGCCGAACGCATCCAGCTGGAACGCGACCTGGCCCTGGTCGAACAGACGGGGGCGCGGTATCTGGTCGACCAGATATCGACCGAGGACGCGCTGGAGACGCTGGCCCGGGCCCGGGCCCGGGGCCTGGAAGTCGCCGCCTCGGTGTCGATCAACCACTTGTGCTTCAACGAAATCGACATCGGCGACTACCGGACCTTCTACCGGCTGGACCCGCCACTGCGCCCCGAGAGCGACCGGCAGGCTCTGATAGAGGCGGTGCGCGACGGGCTGATCGATGTGATTACCTCGGCTCATGCCCCGGCTCCGGCCGAGGACAAGCGTCGCCCCTTCGCCGAGGCCGCACCCGGCGCCATCGGGCTGGAAACCCTGTTGGCCGCTGCCCTGTCCCTGCATCACGAGGACGGGCTCGACCTGCTGGATGTCATGAGGCCTCTGACCTCGGGGCCGGCGGGCCTGCTGGGGCTGGACGCGGGCGTGCTCAAGGCCGGGGCTCCGGCGGATCTGGTCCTGTTCGACGTTGGCGCGCCGGTGGTCATCGACGCCGACACCCTGAAGTCCAAGTCCAAGAACTCGCCGTTCGACGGACGGCGGCTGCAGGGCAAGGTCGTCTGCACCTTTGTCGCGGGGCGAAGGGTCTTCGAGGCCTAGACCATTCTTGCTTCAGGTCGAATCGACCCGAATCCAGAAAATGATCCTGCAGCAATCTGCAGCGAAATCCGAGCCTCAATGAACTGCGCCCGCCAAGACCGAATTCGCTCCAGCCTCCCTCGCCGGACGAGGGCTTATTCCGTCGAACCCAGATAGCGGGCGTAGACCCAGCCTTGCTTGGCCACGCCGCTCAGCCAGCGCTGGACCAGATACCATTCGCCGACGCGCTCGAGCACCTGAACCTGGTCACCATTCTTCAGCGGTCCCCAGCTCAGGGTGGCAAAGGCCGTTCCCGGACCGCCGCGCACGTTCAGGACCCCGTCGTCGGCCACGACCTTCATGGTCATGAGCTGCGGCGCATCGTCTGACCGCTGATCCAGCAAAAGCCTGAAGCGCCGCATGGGGAAGGCCGGGCCCGGGTCCACCTTCAGCCGCCGGACCGTGTCTACATCCCGATGGCCGACCACATCCCGGATCGAGGGATAGGCCTTGATCAGGGCGCGGGTCAGGGCCTCGACGGCGCTGAGCTGGGCCTCAG
>JBBQTX010000228.1:0-3795 GCA_038234475.1 Caulobacterales bacterium
AGCCTGACCGGGCGCATAGGCGTATTTCACCGCATTGGTGACCAGTTCGGTGACGACCACGCCCAGCGACACGGCCTGGTCGACCGAGACCCGCAGCGGGGTGGCGCTGAGCACCAGTCGCGGCGAGGTGTCGGCGGGGGCGAGCGACTTGCGCAGTTCGTCGATCAGCCCGCCCAGATATTCGTCCATCGCCACCGAGGCCATGTCGCCGGAGGTATAGAGCCGGCGATGCACATGGGCGACAGCCTCGATGCGGGCCTGGGATTCCTTCAGCGCCGCGCGCGCCTTCTCATCGGTCAAATGGCGCAGCTGCAAAGACATGAAGGTCGACACCAGCTGGAGCGAATTGCCGACCCGGTGATTGACCTCGCGCAGCATGACCTCGGCGCGGTCGCGGGCCAGACGAACCTCTTCCTGGGCCTCGTCCTTTTCGCGTTTCAGGCGCCGTCGGAGGATGGCACCCTCCAGCGCGTTGCGTAGCAGGGCGGTGAAATTCTCCGACACGTCCTTTATGACATAGTCCGCCGCGCCCGCCCGAAGCGCGGCGACGGCGATCCGCCCTTCCTGGGCGCCGGTCACATAGACCACCGGCGGCGGGTTCTCGAGCGTCAGGATGTCGGGCCGGATATCCAGCCCCTCGCGACCGGGCATGTAGTGGTCGAGGGCACAGACGTCGAAGACCTGGCCCGACCGCAACAACGCGAGGCCCGCGTCGCCGTCGGCAGCACAGGTGACGACATAGCCGTGGCGGCCAAGCTCCTTCTCGACCAGACGCGACAGGCCGCGGTCATCGTCGATGTACAGCAGACGGATGACTTCGCCTTCGCACCCCACGGTTTCCCTCACTCGATGTCGGGTGCCTGCATCACCGACAGGAACAGCCCCAGTTGCCGGATGGCCCCGGCGAAGCTCTCATAATCGACCGGCTTGGTGATGTAGACATTACACCCCAGGTCGTAGCAGCGATCGATCTCGCCCCGGTCGTCGGTGGTGGTCAGGATGACGACGAGCGCGCGCCTCAGGCGATCGTCGCCCTTGATCCGCGCCAGGATGTCGGTGCCGGACATGTCCGGCAGATTCAGGTCCAGCAGGATCAATATCGGCCCGTTGAGGCGTGTCTCGTCGCCGAACAGATAGTCGAGGGCCGAGCCGCCATCTGCGAAATGCATGATTTCGTTAGAGATGTTGGCGCGCCGAATATTTTTTTCGATCAGTTTGGCGTGGCCGAGGTCGTCCTCGATCATCACGATCCTGACGGCATTGGTCATACGAATTCTCCGGTCCCCGGAAGGGTCAGGCGTTTGGGGAAATTGAGTATGAATGTCGAGCCCTTTCCAAGCTCTGACTCGAGGGTGATATCGCCGCCCAGACGACGCACGCTGTGGCGCACGAAGGCCAGGCCGAGGCCCTCGCCAGGTTGATCCTGTTTGCCCGAACGGCGAAACAGTTCGAAGATCCGCTCGTGGTCGCGGTCCGAAATGCCGCGACCGTTGTCCGAAACGCGATAAACGACCCAGCCGTCGGCGGACTCGCGGCCCGATACGACGATGCGGCCCGGACGCGCCGGATCGAGGTATTTGACGGCGTTGTCGATCAGATTGCCGAACACCAGTTCCAGCGACAGGCGGTCGCTTTCGATCGGGGGCAGCACCTCGACGACGATCTTGGCTGACGCGGCCTGGGTCTGGTGGCGGACGCTGGCGGCGACGCCCTGGACCATGGCCGAGAGGTCCAGCGGTTCCGGCGTCAGATCGCGCCGGCCCTCGCGCGACAGTTTGAGGATGGCGTTGATCAGCCGGTCCATCTTTTCGGTCGAGGCGCGGATGAAGCCGATCGCCTCGGGCAAGTCCTCGCGCACGGCGGTCAGGGCATCCTGTTCGACCACCTTCGGGGCCCCGGTTTCAACAGCGGTCATCTGACGGTCGATGATCCGCCCGGCCTGTTCCAGTTCGGACGTATAGCCCATGACATTGACCAGCGGCGCGCGCAGGTCGTGGCTGACGATATAGGCGAACCGCTGGACCTCCTCGTTTGCGCGCGTCAGCTCGAGCGTGCGGTCGCGCACCCGCTGCTCCAGCCCGGCGTTCAATCGATCCAGCGCCTGCTGCGCACTCTGGATCTCGATGACATAGCGTCGGATGAGCCAGCCGCTGATGCCCGCGAGCCCGAGGATCAGCAGGCCGCCGAAGGCATTGACCCAGACGGTGGCAATGGCCGCCGACTCCGTCTGACGGGTCAGCGACTGCAACCTGGCGGCCTTGATGTCTTCGATGGCGGTGACCTCGACCCGAATCAGGTCCATCAAACTCTTTCCCTGACCCGACCGGACCACCTGGATGGCCTCGTCCATCCGGCCGGTGCGGCCAAGGACGATGCTCCGGTCGGTCACGACCATCCGCCGCAGGGACAGGGCGCGAAGGCGGGCGACCCGCGGCGCCAGTTCGGGATCGCCCCAGGTCAGCCGACCGAGTTCCTCGAGCCGCTCGTTCAGCCGACCGGTCGCAGCGAGATAAGGTTCAAGGTGATCGAGGCGTTCGGTGAGAAGGAAGCCTCTCTGCCCGGTCTCGGCGTCAACAGACGTCTTCAGCACCTCCCTCGCGGTCAGGCGGACATCCTGGCCGCGTTCGACCGTGTCGTTGAACGCGGCCGTTCGCTGGATCATGACGAAGACAGCAAGGTTGACCACCATCAGCAGGACGATGGCCCCCGACAGCAGAATCACCAAGGATCGGCTGAGCGACGACGTGCGCAGAAGCTGACTGAAGGCCTGCAGCGTGGGGCGGAAAGCGACGATCATCCGGCGCGACCATGGGCGGCGTGGTTTGGTGTGTCCAGTCGCGCGGCGGGAGAAACCCCGACAGGCCCCGGGATTTAGGGTAGAGGTAGGAGACGTCAGGACAGGGGAGAACGACATGGTCTGGTGGTGGTGGGTCGTTCCTGCGGTCGTGGCGCTGGTCGGCGGGCTGTTGCTGGTCCGGGGACTGGGTGCCCTGTTCCGGGGCCGTCTGTTCAGCGGGCTGCTGGTCGGGACCGGTGGCGCGGGTTTCATGGCTGCGGCGGTCATCGCGGCCCTGCTGGCGCTGGACATCCAGACCTATGGCCGGCTGACCTATGAGCGCCCGGTGGCGACGGTCACCACCCGCCAGTTGGGTCCGCAGTATTTCGAGGCCACGGTGATGCAGCCGGGCCCGGGCGGGGACGCGCCGGGCCTCAGCAACCTGTATCCGCTGCTCGGCGACGAATGGCGCGTCGAGGCCCAGGTGCTGAAGTGGAAGCCCTGGGCCAATGTCCTGGGACTGGACACCCAGTACCGGTTGGACCGTCTGTCGGGCCGCTATCAGTCGATCCAGCAGGAAATCAACGCGACCCGCAGTGTCCACCCGCTGTCCGGCGGCGACCCCCGCGTCGAGGACCTGCCGTGGAAGGTCAGCGCCTGGGACATGGCGCGCAAATACCGCAAATACGTCGATGCGGTCGATACCCTGTACGGCGGCGGTGCCTATATGCCGATGGCCGACGGGGCGAAATACGAGGTGTGGATTACCCAGTCCGGCCTGGTGGCGCGACCCGTCAATGACGCGGCAAGGGCGGCGTCGTCGGGGGGCTGGACGGAGGTTCGGTAGTCAAACCGTGCCGACAGTCCGCAGCCGCGCCCTCGGGTGGACCTCGTTCTGGCTCATCACCACCGTCTGGCCGCGGAAGCGTTCGATGATCGAGCGGACATAGGGGCGGATCTGCGGGCCGGTCAGCAGGACCGCCGTCTCGCCGGCCATGGCGGCGCGTTCGAACACGTCG
>JBBQTX010000229.1:0-3783 GCA_038234475.1 Caulobacterales bacterium
ATTGGAAATCAGCGGCTGCAGGGCTTGGCGCAGCGCCCGTCGATCCACGTTGAACTGCGCCCGTTCGGGCAGCCGGTCGTCGATCGTCAGGATCAGTCCCCGGGAATCGGCGGACGCTCGACTGGGTGCCATGGCGTCACGGACGACCGATGCCAGGTCCAGGGCCTCGGGCGACACGGCGTCGTCGCCGCGGGCGAAGTCCAGAATATCCTCGACCAGCATCAGCAGGCCGTCGCTGGATTCCCGGATCTGGCGCGCCTGCCGCACGGACTCGGCGTCCAGGCCTTTGCGACCGGCCAGGACGTCGGCGAAGCCCGCGACCCCGTTCAGGGGCGTGCGCATCTCGTGGCTCATCATGGCGAGGAAGCGCGAGCGGGCGGCGGCGGCATCCTCGGCCGTGCGCCGGGCCTCATGGGCGGCCAGGGTGCGGGCCCGCAGACGGGCTTCCAGCCGGCGTCGTTCGGTCATCACCGTGTTGATCGGCAGCACGGTCGCCACGAGAGCCAGCATGTAGAGGTTGAAGACCCCCATGCGCCGGATGATCGGCGGGATCGATTCCAGTCCGGGCGTGTCTGGCAGCTGCGTCAGATGGACGGGTCCATGTCCGGTCAGGGTCGCCACGCCGCTGAGCATCGCCAGCAGGATCAGCGTGCCCGCTGCCTTGGTCGGGGACAACCGCAAACCGATCAGCAGCATGGGAAGGAAGGTCAGAAACAGGACCGGCGCGTCTTCCTGCCAGAACACCAGGCCGGTGACGGCCAGCATCAAGGCAAACAGGCCGAACGCTTCCGGGGCCTTTGCGACGGCGGTCCCTTCAAAGCGATGAGCCCGCGCGACCAGCAGCAGGACCGGCGTGATCAGCAACAGGCCCAGCAGCTCCGTGCTGATGAAGGAATAGATGCGGAACAGCATACCCGGCGACAGCGGTACCTGACGCAGCATGATCACCAGTCCGAAGCCGACCGCCGCCGTCACGACCACGGCGGGGACCGCCGCGTACAGGCCGAAGGCGAACAGTCGGCGCGGCCGGCGCATGTCGAGAGCCGCCCCGCAGACGCGGCGCGCCAGGACGGCGGCCATCGTCGCCTCGCCCATGTTCATCAGGGCATTCAGCCACAGCAGTATGCCCGCGTCACCGCGAATGATGTTGCTGAACAGGTTGATGGCGAAACAGGCCGTCAGCACCGCCACGGCCGGACGTCGGTGCAGTTGCAGCAGGGCGGCGGCCAGGATGCCGTTAGAGACCCAGATCGCGACCGCGTCGTAGGTCGCCATGCTCCACTGGCCGATCAGCTGCGACGCCGCGAACAGCAGAACATAGGCCCATGCGGGCGGCCCCGCGACACGGCCCGCTTCATGCCGGAAAAGACGCCAATGACCCCGCAACCGGTTTCCTCCGGCCTATACCCGACGGTGTCAGCGCTAAGGTGAATGCGTAAACAAATCGGCCGCATCGCCGCTTGTCTCTATGTACGGGTGCCGACCTGTCCCGGCTCTGGCGACGGCGCGTCATGCGGGCCGGACCGGTGCATGGCCTGACGCCGCTGGACCGCGTAGGCGACCAACCAAAGCGTCATCGCCCAAGCCGATCCCACGCTCCAGCCTGCCAGCACGTCGGTGGTCCAGTGAGCCCCCAGATAGACGCGCGTCAGCCCGACGATCAGGGTCAGGGCAATGGCCACGCCCAGCACATAGGCCTTGAACCTGCGGCGCGGAAAGGCGCGGGTCAGCATCACGCCTATGCTCAGATAGAAGACCGCCGACAGCAGGGCATGGCCGGATGGAAAGCTGGCGTTGATCGTCTCCACCGCCTGAAAGACCACCGGCGGGCGGTCACGCTCGAACACGGACTTCAGCCCCTCGCTCAGCGCCATCCCCCCCGCCAGGCCGACCGTCAGCAACAGAGCCGACAGGTGTTTGCGCTGGAGGAACAGGAACAGCACGACAATGGTGGCGAACAGGCCGAGCACGGCGACGCCGCCCAGTGACGTGAGGTCCGCCGCCGCCGCCTCCAGCCACCACGGCCCCCAGGCGTCCGATGGATCGGGATTGGGCCGCATGGCCGACAGCACCGCCTGATCGAAGGCCTGGCCGTCGCCCTCGATCATGTCTTCCGCCAGGTCGGCGAACGCCGCGACGCCGACCGCGACGATGAACAGGGCGCTGACCGCCGCGATTTCCGTCCGTGCAAGACGCAGCGTGCGGCGAAAAAAATCTGCGGCCCGGGAGAAAGTCATCGGTCGCTAACGGTCTCGCTTGTGGGACCGTTCCATTCACGCGTTCGTGATCCGGCACGGTCACGCTTGTCACGCCCGCGTCGCGGCCTGTCCACAGGCTCATCCCCCGCCTTGAGATCGATTCGGACAGAAAGTGATCGTCAAGCCCGTTGACGGTTGGTTAGCCATCTGCGCGCTATATGTGGGCGTGGGGAGCGCCGAGGCCACAAGATGCTGTGGTTTCGTCGCGGCGCTCAAAATCGATCTTGTTCAGGGCGAATATCATTATGGCTGGCGGCGAAGCGTTGAAGACAGTGGAATTCCAGTCGGTTGCAGGCGGCGATCCCGTGCCGCGCCCCCATCTTTCCGTGGTGCCCTCCATCCAGCTCGACCGAACCCGCGACGATCTGCTGACCGACTTCGGCAAGAAGACGCTGGAGGATCGCTATCTGCTGCCCGGCGAGAGCTATCAGGACATGTTCGCGCGGGTCGCCAACGCCTTTGCCGACGACGAGACCACCAATCCGGGCCACGCCCAGCGCGTCTATGACTATATGTCGAAGCTGTGGTTCATGCCCTCGACGCCGGTGCTGTCGAACGGCGGCGCGGACCGCGGCCTGCCCATCTCCTGCTTCCTCAACGCCGTCGGCGACAGCCTGGACGGCATCCAGTCGGTGTGGAACGAGAACGTCTCGCTCGCCTCGAACGGCGGCGGCATCGGCACCTATTGGGGCGGCGTCCGGTCGATCGGCGAGAAGGTCAAGGGTGCCGGCCAGACCTCGGGCATCATCCCGTTCATCCGGGTTATGGACTCGCTGACCCTGGCGATCAGCCAAGGCTCGCTGCGGCGCGGCTCGGCGGCGGTCTATCTGGACGTCCATCACCCCGAGATCGAGGAGTTCCTCGAAATCCGCAAACCGTCCGGCGACTTCAACCGCAAATCCCTGAACCTGCACCACGGCATCAATATCTCGGATGCGTTCATGGAGGCGGTTCGCGACGGGGCGTCGTTCGACCTGCTGTCGCCCAAGGACAAGGCGGTCATCAAGACCGTCGACGCCCGCACCCTGTGGCAGAAGATTCTCGAGATCCGGCTGCAGACCGGCGAGCCCTATCTGATCTTCTCCGACACGGTAAATCGCCAGATGCCGAGGCATCAGCGTGATCTGGGCCTGTCGGTCAAACAATCGAATCTGTGCTCGGAGATCACCCTGCACACCGGCCGCGACCACCTCGGCGTCGACCGCACGGCGGTCTGTTGCCTGTCCTCGGTCAATGCGGAGAATTTCCTCGAGTGGCGCGAGGAACCGCGATTCATCGAGGACGTGATGCGGTTCCTCGACAATGTGCTGGAAGACTTCATCCGCCGCGCCCCGCCGTCCATGGCCGCGGCCGTCTATTCAGCCAAGCGTGAGCGCTCCGTCGGCCTGGGCCTGATGGGCTTCCACTCGTTCCTGCAAGCGCAGGGTGTCGCCTTTGAATCCGCCATGGCCAAGTCGTGGAACATGCGTCTGTTCAAGCACCTGCGCCGCGAGGCCGACAAGGCCAGCCGCCTGCTGGCCGAGGA
>JBBQTX010000230.1:0-3771 GCA_038234475.1 Caulobacterales bacterium
GTGTTCGGCTCGATGGTGCAGAACGGATAGTTGGCGGCCTGGGCCGCCGCCGTCTTGGTCAGGGCGTTGAACAGGGTGGACTTGCCGACGTTGGGCAGGCCGACGATCGCGACTTTCAGGGCCATCAATCTTCCAGGGGAAACAGCGGGGCCGACACGCCCAGTTTCTCCAACAGCTCCAGGGGCTCGGCGAAAAAGGGGTTCACGACGGTCAGGGAGCCGAGCTCATGCCCGTGCTGCATATCCTCGGTCAAGAGGTAGCGACATCCGGCCAAACCAGCCGAGGCGATAATCAGCAAATCCCACCAGTGATAGTTGGTGATCTCCTGCAAGGCCCAGGCGCGCTCGACCACCTCGGCGTCGAAGGGTGCGGTGCAGGCGGTGCGAAACCGGCGCACATTCTCCCGATACAAGGCCCGCTGTTCATATTGACCCGGTTTTCGGATCGCGACGTTGTAGTATTCGTTCAGCACCTGCCGGCTGACCGCGAACCGCCGGGTGGAGGCCAGTTGCAGCACGATGTGTCGCGAAAGGTCGCGTTTCCTGGGGTCCGCCTCGTCGTTCAGGTAGAGCAGGACGTTCGTGTCCAGAAAACACGTTGCGGTCATCGGAACCGCTTCATCACCGGACGATCGTAACATTCTTCGCGGTCGAAGGTTCGTCCGCCGTCGCTCATTCTGGCGAGGGGCGTGGCAAAGACCGCCAGCATTTCGACGGCGAGGTCGGTGTCGGCCTTTTTCACCGCCAGCGCCCGACTGGCCAACCATCGCGACACGCTGACGCCCGCCTGTCCCGCCTGGGCACGAACCCAGGCGAGATCAGACTCGTCCATGCTGATGGTCACATTCGTCATGACACGAAGATCGTGTCTCACGAACTTCGTGTCAACCACCCCGCTCCGGCGTCAGGAGGCCGGGGCGGTCTCATATCCGGTGGTCTCCGGCTGACCGACGGTCGCCGTCACCTGCAGCGGGGGCGAAGATTCGAATGTCAGGGTCAGGGCCACCGTATCGCCGGCGACGAGCGGATCGCCGACGCCCAGTAGCATCAGGTGATTGCCGCCCGGGGCCAAGGCAACGGCCTGGCTCGCGGGCAGGGGCAGGCCGCCCTCCATGGGATGCATCATCATCATATTGCTCTCCATCCGGCTCTCATGGATCTGGACCCGGCTGGCCACCGGGCTGCTGACGCCGGTCAGGCGGTCGTCGGCGGCGGCGGTCAGGGTCATGTAGCAGCCGGTGGTCTGGCGGCCCTTGGGCGTCGGTCGGCAGATCGCGTCGGTGACCTGGACCGTCGAAGTGCCCGCCTTGGGGGCGGGAGCGCCGCGATCGCAGGCAGTCAGGCCCAAAAGTGCGGCGGCGATGATCAGGGCGCGGGTCATGGCGAAACTCCTTGCAGGCTGGCGCGGGTCTATCGGCCGTTCGGGCGGGGAGCAAGGCGTCGCCGTGTCGCTCTTGTCATGGACAGGTTCCGGGCGGCGTGACAGGCTTGGAACACGTCTTCCGGGAGTATTTCAGATGATCGACCGCCTCACGCTGATGACCGGCGCGGCCCTCGCCGTGCTGTTTGGCACCCCGGCCGCCGCCCAGACGGTTCAGGACGGGTCGGGTGGTCCGGATGCCGTGTCGCTGACGATCTACAACCAGAACATCGCGCTGGTGGAGGACACCCGGGCCTTGACCGTTCCGGCGGGCCGGTCACGCCGCGAGTTTCCCGGCGTCTCCGCCAGCATCCGGCCCGAGACCGTCGGGCTCTCGGGCCGAGGCCTGTCGGTGGTCGAGCAGAATTTCGACTACGATCTGCTGACGCCCGACAAGCTGATGCAGTCTGCGGTCGGTGAGGAGATCGGCATCGTCCGCACCAATCCGGGCTCGGGGGCCCAGGAGACCCAGCGGGCCACGGTGCTGGCCGCCAACCAGGGCGTGGTGTTGCAGGTTGGCGACCATATCGAGGTGCTGCGTGACGACGGCGTGCCGACCCGGGTCATCTTCGACGAGGTGCCGGCCAACCTGCGCCCGCGCCCGACGCTGAGCGTCACCCTCGACGCCGAGGGGGCGGGTCGGCGCGACGTGACCCTGACCTATCTGACCACCGGGCTGCAATGGAAGGCCGACTATGTCGCCCGCTTCGACGAACGGGCGGGGCGGCTGGACCTGACCGGCTGGATCACCCTGACCAACCAGTCCGGGGTCACCTTCAGCAACGCCGACACGCGCGTGGTGGCGGGCGACGTGGCCCTGATCAATCCGAACAACCCGTATGGCGGGCGCGGCTATCCGCAGCCGCAACGGGCGCCGGTGCGCGGCAGAGGCACGGAGCAGGGCGGGGCCCAGGGGCTGGCCGACGTCTATATCTATCCACTGCCCGAGCCCGTGACCGTCGCCAACAACCAGACGAAACAGGTCGGCCTGCTGGACGTGGCGAACGTGCCGGCGGCCAAACGCTATCTGTTCGAGGCCGACAGCTTCACCACCGAGACCGAGCCGCGCGCCGCCGACGTGGCCGTGATCTTCTCGAACAGCCGCGCGTCGGGCGTGGGTACGCAACTGCCGGCGGGGGTGGCGCGGGTCTATGTCAATGACGAAGCCGGTGATCCGCGTTTCATCGGCGAGGACCAGGTGCCGCACACCCCGGCCGGTTCGGACATCGTCATCACCACCGGTCAGGCCTTCGACGTAACGGTCCAGCCGCGCGTGGTCTCGACCCAGTCGGCGCCCAAGCCCGCCTACTACCGCTGGAGGACACGGTTCGAGATGCAGTACACGGTGCGCAACGCCCGGCCCGAGGCCGTCACCGTCGAGGTGCGCCAGCATGGTCTGGGGCGCGACACCCAGCTGTCGGACCAGTCGATCGAAGGGGTGGTACAGGACGCCAACACCCTGGTCTGGCGGGTGCCGGTGCCGGCGAACGGCGAGACCGTCCTGACCGCCACCGTCGTCACCGGCGGCTGATCCGCCGTGCGGGGCCTGGCCCTTTTTGCTGTTGCCGCCGCCTTGGCCGGGCCCGTCTCGGCCCAGGTCGAGGTCGTGTCGCCGGGGTCCGAGCGGACGGCGGTGGTGATCTATCGTGACCGGCCGGTCGATACCTCGGCCCTGATCGAGCGATCGAACGATCCGTATGAGCGGCTCGACCAGGAGGGGCTGGCCCTGATCGTCGAGACCCGCACGATCGACCTGCCGGCGGGCGAGGCGGTGATCCGGCTGCGCGGCGTGGCGACCGGTATCGTGCCCCAGACCGCGACCCTGGACGGCCTGCCGGCGCGGGTGATCGAGCGCAACACCGACTTCGACCTGCTCAGTCCCGGCTCGCTGCTGCAGCGCTCGGTGGGCGAGGTGGTGCGGGTCGTGCGCACCAATCCGGCGACCGGCGCGCAGGTCGAAAAGGCGGCCATCGTCCGCTCCGGACCAGCCGGGACGGTGCTGGAGATCGACGGCAAGCTGGAGGCGCTCGGCTGTTCGGGGCTGACCGAGCGCATCCTGTTCGACCGCGTGCCCGAGGGTCTGAGCGACCAGCCAGTGCTGTCGATCCGCACCCGGGCGGAGACGGCGGGGCGGTATACGGTGACGCTGGCCTATCTGGCGACGGGGCTGCAGTGGTCGGCGGACTATGTGGCGCGGCTGAATCCCGACGGGCGGTCGCTGGCGCTGACCGGCTGGATCACGCTGGCCAATTTCGGCGGCACAGGATTCAGCGACGCCCCGGTTCAGGTGGTGGCGGGCAATCTGAACCGCGACGGGGATACGGTGCCGGTGGAGGCGGCGGAGGTGGTTCG
>JBBQTX010000231.1:0-3747 GCA_038234475.1 Caulobacterales bacterium
CTCGCTCTCCCATGAGATCAATGTTCGTCGAGGATGAGCCAGCGGGTATCGGGAGTCCAGCGGGAGGGTCGTCGGCCCTCCCTCCCCGGTAGGTGCGGACTCGCGCAAGGACTGCTTCTGGTCGAACAGCAACGTCAGCACCAGGCCCGAAAGCGGACGCTCGACTCTTTTTAAAATGGGTTGGAATGTCGCGTTTCCGGCAAGGGACCAATGACCGCTGGTGGCGCAATCAGCTCATTGGTGACCCGCCGGCCTTAAACCAGCAGCGCCCTCAGCACCCCGTCCAGCACCGGCCGCCCTGCCGCCGTCGCCCTGACCCGGCCCGCCGCCACGGCCAGGAAACCGTCCCCGACCAACCCGGCCAGCGGCTCCAACCCCTCCGTCCGGCCCAGCGTCGCCAGATCGGTCAGCGCCACCCCCTCGACCGTGCGCAGGCCCAGCAGCACCTTCTCTTCCGCCGCATCCCGCGCCGACTGCGCCTCGCGCTCGCTCCACGGTGCCCCGGCCGCGACGCCCGCGACATAGGCCGCGATCCCGCGATGCGCGACCGTCGCCGTCCGCACCCCGTCCAGCGTCAGCCGCCCGTGCGCGCCCGGGCCGGCGCCGAGATAATCGCCGCCGCGCCAGACGTGCAGATTGTGGGCCGACCGGGCCGCCACGCCGCGCGCGTGGTTGGAGACCTCATAGGCATCGAAGCCGGCGGCCTCGAGCACGGTCTGGGTGGTTTCATAGAGGGTGGCTGACAGGTCCTCGTCGGGCGGGGTCCAGGCCCCGCGGGCCACGGCGCGGCCGAAGGCGGTCGCGGGCTCTATGGTCAGCTGATAGGGCGAGACGTGTTCGAAGCCGAGGTCCAGTGCCTCGGTCAGTTCGGCGCGCCAGCCGTCCACGGTCTGGCCGGGCAGGGCATGGATCAGGTCGATCGACAGGCGGGGAAAGGCGCGGGCGGCGACGGCGACGGCGCGCCGGGCCTCGTCGCCGGTATGGTTGCGGCCCAGAAACGCCAAGGCCGCATCGTCCAGCGCCTGCACCCCCATCGACAGACGGTTGACCCCGGCGTCGGCCAAGGCGGCGAACCGGTCGGCCTCGGCGTCGGTGGGATTGGCCTCGAGGGTGATCTCAATGGGACCGCGCGGCGGGAACAGGCTGCGGGCCCGGTCGATGACGGCGGCCACCGCGTCCGGATCCATCAGCGAGGGTGTCCCCCCGCCGAAGAAGAGCGAGGCCAGCCGGCGCGGCCCGGTCAGGGCCGCCTGCGCCTCCATGTCGGCGAGGATGGCCCGCATCAGACCCGCCTGTTCCTCGCCCCGTCCCCGGTCCCGCACGACGTTGAAGTCGCAATAGGGGCAGATGCGCGCGCAATACGGCCAGTGGACGTAGAGGGCGACGTCATCCTTGAGGTCGCTAACGCGATGCGCGCGGCGCATCGCTGCTTGAGCGACGTCATTCCCAGGGTCGCTTGACGGGTCAGTCAATCAGCGCCGCCTTCAGTTTCGCGTACGCTCTCGCGCGGTGGCTGATGGAGTCCTTCAGCGCTGGGTCCAGTTCGCCGAAGGTCTGGTCATACCCCTCCGGCACGAAGATGGGGTCGTAGCCGAAGCCCCGGTCGCCGCGCGGGGGGAAGGTCAGCCGGCCATCGACCCGGCCCTCGACCACCACCGCCGGTCCGTCGGGCCAGGCCACCGCCAGCGCCGAGGTGAACCAGGCCCGCCGATCGTCGGATCCAATCTCCTCGATCCGCTCCTCGACCCGGCGCATGGCGAAGGCGAAATCCTTGTCCGGCCCGGCCCAGCGCGCGGAAAATATGCCCGGCGCCCCGTCCAGCGCCGCCACCGACAGGCCGGAATCATCGGCGAGGGCGACCTCGCCCGAACGGTCGGCGGCGTGGCGCGCCTTCAACAGCGCATTGCCGACGAAAGTGCTCTCGGTCTCGTCCGGTTCGGGCAGATTCAGGCTGGCGGCGGTGACCACCGCGTAATGTCCGTCGAGCAGGGCATCGATTTCCCGCGCCTTGCCGGGATTGTGGGTGGCGACGACGAGCCGCAAACCCTTGATTAGTTTCAGTTTCATCCCGACCACCCGCTCCGCAACAATTGCTTGCCAAACTTTAATATCGTTAAACGATATGTAACGTGTTTTTCCGCTCCGCACGTCCTATCTAGTGTCTCAAGGACGGACGCCGCAACGATCCCCGATCAAGCCAAAACGGGCAGGATCAATGCAGCGGTACAACGATAACGGGGTGAAAACACCCCCCATTCAGGATAACGGAGAACCACCATGGACAGCATGAAAGCTTCCTACTTCATCGAAAAGTTCGGCCACGGCATCTTCAATGCCGTCCTGCTCGCGGCCCTGCCGACCGCCGTCATCGCGACGCTGATCCAGGCGTTTTGATATGGCTCCCGGCCTCCGCCAGCGAAAGGGCGGCCGGCCGGACAACGGTCTCAAACAGTCCGAAGGGCGGAAGGCCAAGCAGAAAGTCTCACCGGAGCTTTGACGATCCGCATGACAAACGCGATGAATAAGACCGCGTGTGGGTTCGCCGGACCCCGCGCGGCATCCTCGCCCCGCCCTCCGGCCCGATAGCAGAGAGGCCTGCATGCGCATTCCGAAGTCGTTGCCGCTCGGGATTCGCGTACCGACCGTGCGGGCGATCGGCCCCGGTTCGATGTCCAGCCTGCTGAATGTCGCCCTCGCCGTCGCCTACTGGCTGACCATCGGCCTGACCATTCTGATGGCCCTCCTCTTTGTCGTCGTGATCTTCATCCCGATGGGCCCCATGGGCCTGACGGTGACGGACGATTCCGGCGGCACGCAGATTCCGGTCCCGCGCGTCTATGTTCTGTTCGGCGTCGGGGCCTTCGCCGGCTATTTTGGCGGTTTCGCCCTGATCCTGCGCCACCTGCGTCACATCTTCCGCAGCCTGACCGTCGGCGACCCCTTCCAGCCCCAGAACGTCTCGCGCCTGAAGCAGATCGGCCTGATCCTGGCAACCGTGACGGGCGGTGCCTGGCTGGGCCAGACCCTGGTCGCCCGGCTGGCCCGCGGCACCATGGACCCCCCCGGTCTGTTCGACCTGGTCACCCCCGCCGCATCCGTGCTGGTCGTCTTTGTCCTGGCCGAAGTGTTCCGCGAGGGTGCGCGCCTGCGCCGCGAATCTGAGCTAACGATCTGATCATGGCCATCCGCGTCCAGCTAGATCGCATCCTCCTCGAACGGCGCATGTCGCTGACCGAACTGGCCGACCGCGTCGGCGTGACCCTGGCCAATCTGTCGATCCTCAAGACCGGCAAGGCCCGCGCCATCCGCTTTACGACCTTGGACGCCCTGTGCCGCGAGCTGAACTGCCAGCCCGGCGACCTGCTGGTCCAGACCCCCGGACCCCAGGACGCCGGTTCGGATGAAGACCCCGACGGAAGCGCCCCCGGGACGACATGAGCCGCCGCGACGACCTCAGCCCCGAGGACCGCCGCATCTGGGCCCGCATCGCCGGCTCGGTCACGCCGGCAAGGGTGCGCAAATCCGTCCGCGTGACCCCGGGGGCGGCCGTCGTGGACCCGCCGCCACCCGCCCCGCAGCCGAAAGGCGCGGCCTAGGGCGCCGGCAAGACGCGCGGGGTCCCGGCGCCCTATTCCCCCGTCACGTCTCCACCCGTCCGCCCGCGCGGCCTGCCCGAAGCCCTGGAGCCCCGCCGCCAGCGTCGTCTGTCGCGCGAACGCGATCCGATCGAGGCCCGCATCGACCTGC
>JBBQTX010000232.1:0-3745 GCA_038234475.1 Caulobacterales bacterium
GGACCGCCGGAACGGCGGTGGAGGGGTATTGGCGGAGATCACTGATCGTCGGCTATGTCGAGATCGAAACCCTTACGCCGCGTTCGGCACAGGCAACGCGTGGAGGCGGACCAGTTCTGCGTCAAGGCGGGCGTTCCAGTCGGCGGTTTCGCCAAATTCATCGAGACGGTCGGCCAAGCCGCAGTAAATCTTGATCCAGAGCGCTGATTCTGCGGCATCCCACGGCATTGCGTCGGCACACGTCAGCTGGCCCAGAAGCTGACCTAGCATCCTCAAGGCGCTGGCCCGCGCAGCTTCTGGTCCTGGCGCGGACGGAGCGGGCGGGGCAGCGGTCGGTAGTCGTTCGCATTCTTCGCGACCAAACATCTCGAACTGGCTCATGGCCTTCTCATACTTCAGTGTGATCTTTGATGCTAAGTCGATTCGGTCGTCTTGGCCGCGTCACCCACAGGATTGGCTACCCGCCGCCTGATCGATAAGAGAGACGGATGGCCGGTCACCGAAGTCGCGAGGAAGTCGCCAACGTCCAGCTGGCGATCGTCATCTCGGAACTGGGCGTCGCCGCAGACGCGGAGACCATCCACGTCCACGGCAAGCATCGACCGGACGTGCTTTTCACGTTGCGCGGTCTGCGTGTGGCGATCGAGGGCAAGTTTGCGGATCATCCCGACGCCGACGAACAGGTGCTCAAGGATGCGCGCGGCCGCATATCCAGCGGCATCGCCCACATCGCGGCGGCCGTGGTCTATCCAAAGCCCTTGCGCAAGGTCGCCACGGCTGCCTTGGCCGAGGCGCTGAAGGCCGCCACGCTACGCTGGCGGATCGTCTCCGAGGGCGGCGAAACCGAGCAATGGTCAGAGGGTGACCCGGCACAGCTAATGGGCGCGCTGCGCCGTGCACAGGAAGCGCTTACGAGCGACGACATCGTTGCCCGAGCGGCTCAGGGCCTGCGCATCCAGCTGGAGGCCGTGGCCTCCCTTTGGATGGGGCAAGAAGGATCGACCGACCGTCTGTCTGTCTTGCTGGGCATGAAACCGCCAGAGAATGAAGCCCCCGACAAGCGCAAGGAGCGGCGCGAGACGGCGGCCAAGGTCACGGCAATCGCTTGAACGGCTCGGGGGATTCCGTCGCGGTGCGATGTCTGATTCACAGGAGGCCTCGTTTGGAGGAGGTCTTTGATGAGCGGGTCGTCGTTGCTGGATCATTTCTCGGCGCTGGAGGATCCGCGTCAGAGCTGGAAGGTGGTCTATCCGCTGCCCGAGGTGCTGTTGCTGGTGCTGTGCGCCACGCTGGCGGGGGCGGAGGACTTCGTGGAGGTGGTGCGGTGGGGGCGCTCCAAGGTGGATTTCCTGCGGCGGTTCCGGCCCTATGCGCGGGGCGTGCCCAGTCACGACACACTTTGCGACGTGGTCTCGGCGCTGGACCCGGTCCTGTTCAAGGCGGCCTTCGCGGCCTGGGTCGAGGCCCTGCGCGAGGCCGAGCCCGACATCGTGGCGATCGACGGCAAGACCTCCAGGCGGACCCACGACCGCGCCAGGGGCCGGGGTCCGCTGCACCTGGTGTCGGCTTGGGCCAGCCGTCAGAGACTGGTCCTCGGGCAGGAGGCCACGACCGAAAAGTCCAACGAGATTATGGCCATACCGCTTCTGCTGGAGCGGCTGGCCCTGACCGGGGCCCTGGTCACCATCGACGCCATGGGGGCGACGCCAAGGATCGCCCGTGCCGTGCTGGACCGGGGTGCCGACTATCTGCTCGCCCTCAAGGCCAACCAGGGACACCTGTTCCGGGAAGCCGAACTCTACTTCCGCGACCCGACCGACCCCGACGTCCACCAGACCGTCGATGCCGACCATGGCCGCATCGAGACCCGCCGCCACGTCGTCAGCCGCGACGTCGACTGGCTGCGCGCCGACCGCGCCGCGCCGGGCGAGCCCCGTTTCCCCGGCCTCAAGGCCATCGCCTGCGTCGAGGCCGAGGTCGAGAGCGGCGACCGTACCACCGTGTCGCGACGCTATTACCTCTGTTCGGCGGCCCTGGACGCCCGCGCCTTCGCCCGCGCCGTGCGCGCCCACTGGGGCGTGGAGAACTGCCTGCACTGGGTCCTCGACGTCGTCTTCCACGACGACCTGGCCCGCCTGAGAACCGGGCACGGCCCCGAAAACATGGCCGTGGTCAAGCACATGGCCCTGAACCTGCTGAACAAAACCGCCCGAACCGACAGCCTCAAGACCCGACGAAAACGCGCCGGATGGGACGAGGAATACCTGCAAGCCGTCATCAAACAGGCCGCATGATCACTTCAAGCGATTCCCCTGGACGTCAGGTCGGAAAACGGGGGTGCAAAGAGTCCAGAGAGTCTAAAGTTACCGGCGTAAAAAAGCGGGTCCAAAGAGTCCAGAAAGTCTAATCGACTCACCGATGCAGCGACTTTACCTTCTGCCTGCGTCAATCCCGGACGCCACCACCCGACAGCCTAGAATTTGCCGAGGCTTCTGATGCGGCTGTCCGGACGGCGGGTCTCCAGCGCGACCGCACCGACGGCGGCAGCGATGGTCACCAAGGCCAGGAGCGCGCCGCCTTCGCGGGCGTGATCCTTGGCGTACACACCGGCGTCATGCGCGTACCGCCGTGCGGTCTTGCCGTGCTTCTTCAGGGCCTTGCGCGAGGAATGTCGCGCTTCGTGTGCGAAACGCTCGGCGCGATGGCGGGCGTCCTCGCTGAAATCACCGGCGCGCTCGCCCGCGTCGGTCAGGCCGTGGCGGACGGTTCCGGCCAGGTCATCGAACCGGCCGCGCAGGGCATCGGCGTCGAACCAGTTACGGGGGTCCAGACGCCCGCGGATACGGTCGAACCGGGTTGGGCCGCTGCTCTGGCTCAGCAGCAGGGTGGCCAGACCGATGCCGGCGAGAATGGCGATGACGCCACCCGTGATGCCGGGATGTTTGCGAACTTCGGCGAGGGCGGAGAATTGGCGAACCATGGGATAGTGGACCTCTTCATCGAGGCCGTCGTCGCTTGGGTCATAGAGCCCGTCGTCGTACGGCTGATAGGCGGAACCCCTGTCCCGCATCATCACAGGAGCGAACCGGGCGAAGAGTGGTTCCGCCAGACCGGGCAGGGCGGCGTAGAAGCTCGCGATCAGGCGACCGCCACCGCCGACGGTGATCTCGCGGATCGGATGGGTGGCGCAGTACAGGATGGTGTCGGCCACGACATGGGTCGCATAGACCGGCTGGGGGTTCTGGGCCGCATAGCCGGTCAGAAGGCGGGATTGTCCGGAGCCCCGGCTGTCCAATGCGGCGGGCTTGACCAGGCTGACGGTGATCGGGGCCTGTTCGCGCACCAGCTCCATGCGCAGCGCATTGGTGAAGCCCTTCACCGCGTGTTTGGAGGCCGAATAAATCCCCTGGATCGGCAAGGGGGCATCGGACAGGATCGAGCCGACGTTGATGATGGCCCCGCCGCCGTGGCGCCCGCGCAGATGTTCGGCGGCGATGATCGAGCCGTTGACGACGCCCCAGTAGTTGGTCTCGAACAGCCGCCGCTGGTCGTCGAGTGTCGTGTCGCTGATGGCCCCGTAGATCGAGACGCCGGCATTGTTGACCCAGGTGTCGAAGCCCCCGAACAGGCGCACGCATTTTTCCGCCGCCCCGGACAGGGCCGCGTGATCGGCCACGTCGGCGACGGCCCAGGCGGCGCGGGCCCCCTCGGCCTGAAGCGCCTCGGTCAGCGTTTTCAGATCGCT
>JBBQTX010000233.1:0-3707 GCA_038234475.1 Caulobacterales bacterium
AGCGGTCCGCCCCTGGCGGAAGATCATGAAGCCCCCCTCCTTGTTCACCTCCCATGACTCCGGGTCGAGGCGCAGGGCGGTTTCGAGCTGGCGGTTGGCTTCTTCGATCAGGCCGTCGTGTTGAAGGTAGCGGGCCTTGACGCAGTGTGCCTCCGCCACGCCGGGATCGATTGAGAGTGCGCGCTCGGCCGCCTCGCGTCCATCCTCGGGTTTGCCGTGCCAGAAGCGCAGATCGGTCTGCGCCAGCGCCATAAGCGCCCAAGCCTGGGCGTAGTCGGGATCGATGGCGATGGCCTGGCGGCACACGCGGATGACCACCATCGCCCTGCGTTCATCGATGTTGTTTCCATCGATCCAGTGGCGGCGCGCCAGCAGATACAGGTTGTAGGCGTCGGAACTGCTCGTTCCGCGCTGCTCGATCGCCTTCTTTTCCTCGGGCAGGAGTTTCAGCTTCAGCGCGCCGACGATGGCCTTGGAAATCTCGTCCTGGATGGCAAAGATGTCGGTCAGGTCGCGATCGTAGCGGTCGGCCCAGACCTGGTGCCCGCTGGCGCCGTCGGTCATCTGGGCATTGATCCGCACGCGCGTGCCGGCCTTGCGAACACTGCCTTCCAGCACATGGGTGGCCCCATGATCGCGGCCGAGGGCACCGAGGTCGACCGGCTTGCCCTTCAAGGCGAAGGCGGTGTTGCGGCCGATGATGGTCAGGGCCGAGACCTTGGACAGGTCGGTAATGATGTCTTCGCTGATGCCGTCAGAGAAATACTCCTGTTCGGCGTCCCCGCTCATGTTCACGAACGGCAGCACGCAGATCACGGCACGCCGCGCCGGTTCGCGCGAGGGGGTGGCGTCGGCGGTCGTGTCGGGGGCACCGGCCAGCGAGGCGATGCTGCTTTCCACCTTGGCCCAGCCCGGCCAGTTGGTGTCGCCGGTCCAGCCGAACAGGTCGGCGCACTGGATCTGATTGAACGGCATGGGCGGCAGCGAGCCGTCGAGGCTGACCTGGACCAGCGTCCCCAGTTCGCGCGCGGCGTCGGCCTCGGCGCGCACCCATTGCGAGCGGACGGCGTCGTTGGACCAGAGGACGAGCACCGCCTTGGCCGCCTTGATCCGTTCCTCGATCACATCGCTGTAGGCGCGGTGCGCCGGCAGTTCGTCGTCGCGCCAGACCGCATAGCCGGCCGCGCGCAGGGCATCTCCGGCCTGTTTCGCCAGCGCCTCGTTGGGACGGGCGTAGGAGATGAAGATGTCGGACATCAGCCGTCTTTCGCCGGGTTGACTTCCAGCTCGGCGGCCCCGAGTCGGGCCCGCGCGGCGGCGACCATGGCCTCGTACTCTGGATTCATCCTCAGCCGGTTCATGTCGGGATCGACTTCGGCATGCTGGAACTGGATGCGGGTCACCTGTTCGAAAAATGGACCAAGCAGTTCAATCGCCCCGTCGTCGTCTTTCAGAAAAGCAGTCAGAGTACAGGCCAGATTGTATCGCTGAAGGATGTTGCCGGGGTCGATCAGCATTGCGCGGGCGATCCATTCCCGGGTCCGGGCGGCTTCGCCCATCACGGCCAGGGCGCAGGCACCCAGGCCTAACGCCTTGGAGTTCGTGGGGTCTCGGGCCAATGCTCGCTCGACCCGGGAGAATGTCGCACGGGCAGCCCGGAGCTGCGGCTCCGGATCCTTCAAGGCAGCGTAGCAGGTGATCAGCATACCGGCCGAATGATAGTCGTCATCCAGCAAGGCGACGGCCTTCTCGAAATACTGCGCGGCATCGGCGATCCGTCCCTGTCGGAAGAAGAGAAAGGCGGACTCCTTGTTGACCTCCCAGGACTCGGGGTCGAGCTTCAGAGCGGTCTCGATCTGACGGTTCGCGTCTTCGATCAGGCCGTTATGCTGAAGATAGCGGGCCTTGACGCAATGCGCCTCGGCCAGGTTCGGATTGATCGACAGGGCGCGCTCGGCCGCCTCGCGTCCATCATCGGGCCGGCCATGCCAGAAGCGCAGATCGGTCTGGGCAAGGGCGATGAGAGCCCAGGCCTGGGCGTAATCGGGATCGATGGCGATGGCCTGGCGGCAGACGCGGATCACCACCTCGGAGCGACGATGATCGTCGTTGGTGCCGTCGACCCAGGTGCGGCGCGCCAGCAGATACAGGTTGTAGGCTTCCGGACTGCTCGTCCCGCGCCGTTCGATGGCCTTCTTCTCCTCGGGCAGGAGCTTCAGCTTCAGGGCACCGACGATGGCCTTTGATATCTCGTCCTGGATGGCGAAGATGTCGGTCAGGTCTCGGTCGTAACGGTCGGCCCAGACTGGATCGCCGGCCTCGCCGTCGACGAGCTGGGCGGTGATCCTCACCCGGTCGCCGGCCTTGCGCACACTGCCTTCCAGCACATGGGTGACGTTCAGCTGGCGGGCCACGTCCCTGACCTCGATGGTCTTGCCCTTGAAGTTGAAGGCGGTGTTGCGCGCCACCACCGACAGGGCCGAGACCTTGGACAGGTCGGTGATGATGTCTTCGCTGATGCCGTCCGAGAAATACTCCTGCTCGGCGTCGCCGCTCATATTGAGGAAGGGCAGGACGCAGATGGCCAGTTTTCGCGCCGGCGGCTGGGCCTTGCCCGTCCGGGCCTCGGCGGCCCGGTCCCCGACCAGGGACGCGACGCTGCTCTCGATCTTGCGCCAGCCAGGCGCGTTGACGTCGCCCGTCCAGCCATAGAGATCGGCGCACTGGATCTGGTTGAACGGCATGGGCGGGGTGACGCCGTCGATACTGAGCTGGACCAGGGTGCCGGCCTCGCGGGCCACGTCAGCCTCGGCCCGGACCCATTGCGAGCGGACGGCTTCGCCTGACCACACCACGACCACCGCCTTTGCGGCCCTCAGCCGCTCCTCGATGACCTCGCCATAGGCGCGGTGCGCGGGCAGTTCATCGTCGCGCCAGACAGCGTAGCCGGCCGCGCGCAGGGCCTCGGCGACCATCCGCGCCTGCGTCTCGGTGGACCGCGCGTAAGAGACAAAAACGTCCGACATTGTGCCCCGCCTCCCCTTTTTACGTTGCTGCGAACGGCCCTTATGACCGTGAGGCCGAAATCGGGCAATAACAACGCTCGACTATCGGCGGATGGCCACATGGGATCAGGCGGATCGCGAACCCCTAACCCACGTGCGGCGTGATGATGCCAAGGGGCAGGGCGGTCACATTCTTCACGCCGCGGGTGACGATATGGCTCTCGCAGTCCGAGACGATGCCCAGACTGAGCAGCTTGTTGCGCAGGAACTGGTCGAAGGCGTGCATGTCCGAGGTGATGATCCGAAGCACATAGTCCTCGCGACCGGTGATGGTGGCGCATTGCACCACCTCGGGCCAGGCCGAGACGGCGGTCTCGAACGCCTCGAGGTTTTCGGTCGAGGGCAGGCTCAGCTTGACGATGGCATAGACCTCGAAATCCAGCCCCAGCTTGGTCGCGTCCAGCAAGGTGACCCGCTTGCGGATGAAGCCGGTGTCCTCCAGTCTCTTTATGCGCCGCCAGCAGGGCGAGGCCGACAGGCCGACGCGATCCGCCACCTCGGCCACGGACAGTCCGGCGTCCTGTTGCAGGATGTCCAGAATTCGGGCGTCGACGGGATCGAGTTCGTCAGCCAAGGCGTTTCTCCTGATCTGGTTATCGCGCAATAAAATACCGCAAAACGGCCTGAGGCAAGGTCGAAATC
>JBBQTX010000234.1:0-3701 GCA_038234475.1 Caulobacterales bacterium
GAACGGCGGCTCCAGAAAGGCCCGCAGAAGCCCTTCCAGCGTCATGACGCCAGCGCTGGAGAGGGCGTAGCGGTTGATCGCCTCGACCCGTTCATTGTTCCAGACCTCGGCCCGACGCAGGAATACGGCGTCGAACAGATCCCGTTTGGCTCCGAAATAATAGTGCACCAGAGCCGTGTCCACGCCCGCTTCACGCGCCACCTCGCGGATAGTGACGCCGTAAAAGCCGTGCTTGGAGAACAGGTCCTCGGCGGCATCGAGAATCGACTCCCGCGTGTCGCCGCCGATCCCCTGCGCCTTGATCTTGGGCGGGCGGCCGCGTCGTGCGGGGGCTGCGGCGACCGGCCGCGCAATGTCTAGCTTGGTCATGCCCGGAAGGTAGTCACGAAAACCCGCCTCGGTGCAACGGCGCCACAGCCGGACCACGACCTGCCACCGCACAAGCGCGGCCGTTTGACAGCCGTGCCAAACGTCGTCACGTTCCGTGAAAATCATCGAACGCTGAATAAAAGCGTCGACGGCCTGGAAACAACATTGGGAAGGGGTTTCGCATGAACAGACTCGTGAAGAGCGTGCTGCTGGCCGGAGCGGCATGGAGCGCCGCGTCGTCGATGGGCATGGCGCAGGACGCCCAGTCCGGCGAGCCGTCGACCGTCGAGGACATCGTCGTCACGGCTCGTCGCACCGAGGAATCCTTGCAGCGTACGCCACTGGCCGTCTCGGCCTTCTCCGGAGAATCGCTGGAACGCCGGGGCGCTACGCAGATTCTGGACCTGCAGGGGGCGGTGCCGAACCTGAACATCGTCCAGGGTCGGGCATCGTCAAACGCGACCAACATCTATATCCGCGGCATCGGCCAGCCCGACGCGCTACAGACCTTTGATCCGGCCGTCGGCGTATACGTTGATGATGTCTATTTCGCCCGCATACGGGGCACCCAGTTCGATCTGCTGGACCTGGCGCGGGTCGAGGTTCTGCGCGGCCCGCAGGGCACCCTGTATGGCAAGAACACCATCGGCGGCGCGCTGAAGCTGGTCTCGCGTCGTCCGGGACAGGACTGGCGCGCGCGCGGATCGGTCGCCTATGGCAACTACAATATGATTGACCTGCAGGGGGCGGTTTCGGGGCCGATCTCCGAAAGCCTCGCCTTTGGCCTGTCGGCTCTTCGCTCGACGCGGGACGGATATGTGACCAACCCCGTCACCGGTGCCGAATACAATGACAAGGATTCGACCGCCGTGCGCGGCACCCTGGCGTGGGACCCGGCCGACAACCTCCACATCGACATCATCGCCGACTATTCGAACGATGACGCGGCCCTGACGGTCGGCCAGGCGACGAACAGCCTCGTCGGCTCCAGCGGCCAGACCATTTTCGCCGTGCCGTCACCGCTGCCCGAGTACAATTTCCAGACCGTTGTCGATCCCGATCTCCCCAATTCGACCCGGCTGGAATCGCGCGGCATCTCGGCCAATATCGCCTGGGATCTCAGCGACAGCCTGACGCTCCGGTCGATCACGGCCTATCGCAGGCTGAATACCGACGACTACATCGACTTCGACGCCACGCCGCGCGAAGTCACGTCGGCGCTCGTGGCCGTCGATCAGGACCAGATCAGCCAGGAGTTCCAGCTGACCTACGACTCCGGTCCGATCAGCGCGGTCGGCGGCCTGTACTATTTGAAAGAGAACATTGATTCCCATCAGGAAGCCTATGCGGACGATCTGCTGGGTGCCCTGTTCCTGAACTCGCGCTTCCTGCGCACCGTGGACGACACGCTCGAAACGACCTCCAGGGCGGTCTATGCCAACGTCAGCTACTCCCTGACCGAGCAGCTGCGCCTGTCCGGTGGCGTTCGCTATACGGAAGAGGAAAAGGACTACGTCCGCACGACCTCGACCTTCTTCAGCGCGTTGCCGGCCTTCAACGCGACCTTCCCGTTCCGCCCGCCGGTCGCGGAGTACGACGACACCTCGATTATGCTTTCGGCCGACTATCAGATCACACCGGACGTGCTGGCCTATGCCCGCTTTGCCCAGGGCTTCAAGTCGGGTGGTTACAACGGCCGCGCCAACTCCAGGGCCGAGGCGACCGAATATTCGCCCGAAACGGCCGACACGTATGAGATCGGCGTCAAGACCACGTCCATGGACGGTCGCCTGCGGCTGAACGCGGCGGTGTTCCAGACCAATTATCAGGACTTCCAGGCCCGGGTGTCGGGGCTGGACACCGATCCCATCACCAACCTGCCGGTCGCGGTTCTGTCGGTCATCAACGCCGGCGAATTGAAGATCAACGGGGGCGAGCTTGAGATCGTCGCCAAACCCTCCGCAGCGCTGACGCTGGACGCCCAGATCGGACTGCTGGACGTCGACTACGAGACGTTCCGCGACACGCGCTTCACCGCGTTCAACGGCAGCCGTGCCTTCCAGACACCGGCCTTCTCGCCTGCGGTCACGGCACGGTACGCCGCGCAGTATGTGTTCGAACTGGAGGGCGGCGCGAACGTAACGGTCGGTGGTGCGGCCCGCTATCGCAGCCGGATGGCCCTGGCCGTGGACAACACCCCGACCAACAGCGCCGTCGAATTGCCTGGCGTGTTCCAGAACGCCTACTGGCTATACGACGCAAGGGTCGTCTGGAACGATGCGAGCGACCGTTACTCGGTCGGCGTCTATGGCCAGAACCTGTCGGACGAGGTCTACAAGACCGACGTGCAGGAATTCTCCTCGGTCGGCGGCATCCGCACCGCCTACTACGGTGCGCCCCAGACCGTGATGGTCAAGGCGACCGTACGCTACTGATCGACGGAAGACAGACACGGGGCGGCGGTTCGAAACGGGCCGCCGCCCTTTTTCTTTTGCAGCGCCCGCCGCCTTGGATACGGTCAGGCCAAGGAACGAGAGTCCGGAGGAAATCCATGACAATGCCAGCAGGCGCGGCCCCGATGCCGCTCGAGCGTCCGGCCTACCGCTATTACGTCCTGGGCATGCTGATGGTGGTCTACACCTTCAACTTCATCGACCGGCAGGTGCTGGCGATCCTGGCCCCCTATATCCAGGCCGAGATGAAGTTCACCGACAGCCAGCTGGGGCTGCTCGGCGGCCCGGCCTTCGCCATTGTCTATTCCACCCTGGCCCTGCCCATCGCCTGGCTGGCGGACCGGATCAGCCGGACCTCCATCATCGCCACGTCCTTGGCCGTCTGGTCCGGCTTCACCGCCCTGTGCGGCCTGGCGACGGGTTTCACCTTCCTGTTCGGGGCGCGCATGGGCGTGGGCGTCGGCGAGGCGGGCGGGGTGGCCCCATCCTATTCGCTGGTCGCCGACTATTTCCCCAAGGCGCAGCGGGCGCGGGCCCTGGCGGTCTTTTCATTCGGCGTCCCGATCGGGACGGGGCTGGGCTATCTGTTCGGTGGTCTGCTGGCCGCCGCCATCGACTGGCGCGCGGCCTTTATCATCCTGGGTGTCGTCGGGGTAATGCTCGCTCCGCTGTTCAAGCTGACGGTGCGCGATCCGGTGCGCGGCGGCTATGACAAGCCCGAGCCTGTCGAGGGCGCGGCCGCCGTCGTCACCCCCGCCCCGGCCCAGAAAGCGGCCTCGTTCGGCGAGGTCTGGGCGATCCTGCTGAAGAAACCCAGCTTCTGGTATCTGTCGTTCGGCGCGGCCTGTTCGTCGGTCTATGGCTACGGAGCCGCCTTCT
>JBBQTX010000235.1:0-3644 GCA_038234475.1 Caulobacterales bacterium
GGGCCGACGCCGTCTGTCACGGGGCCACCGGCAAGGGCAACGACCAGGTCCGGTTCGAGCTGGGCTATTATGCGCTGGAGCCCGACATCCGGGTCATCGCCCCGTGGCGCGAGTGGGCGTTCAAATCGCGCGAACACCTGCTGGACTTCGCCGAGAAGAACCAGATCCCGATCGCCAGGGACAAGCGCGGCGAGGCCCCGTTCAGCGTCGACGCCAACCTTCTGCACAGCTCCTCCGAGGGCAAGGTGCTGGAGGATCCTTCGGTCGAGGCCCCCGAATTCGTGCACCAGCGCACCCTCTCGCCCGAAGACGCGCCCGACGTCGCCACCGTCGTCGCGATCGGCTTCGAAAAGGGTGACCCGATCTCCATCGACGGCGAGACCCTGTCCCCCGCTCAACTGTTGACCCGGCTGAACCAGCTGGGCCACGACAACGGCGTCGGCCGCCTCGACCTGGTCGAGAACCGCTTCGTCGGCATGAAGTCGCGCGGCGTGTACGAGACCCCCGGCGGCACCATCCTGCTGGCCGCCCACCGCGGCATCGAATCCATCACCCTCGACGGCGGGGCCATGCATCTGAAGGACGAGCTGGCAATCAGATACGCCCATCTGATCTACAACGGCTTCTGGTTCTCGCCCGAGCGCGAGATGCTCCAGGCCGCCATCGATCACTCCCAGACGAAGGTCTCGGGCACGGTCCGGGTCAAGCTCTACAAGGGCAACGTCACCGTCATCGGCCGCGAGAGTCCGATGAGCCTGTACGACCAGGAACTGGTCACCTTCGAGGACGGGGCCGTGGCCTATGACCAGAAGGACGCCGCCGGCTTCATCAAGCTGACCGCGCTGCGCCTGCGGGTGCTGGGCAAGCGGGACGCGCGCGTCCGGGGCTGAAGCGACCGGGGGCAGGGACGAGGATGCGCCCTCGACCGGTCACTGACCACCCGGGCTTGACCCGAAGCGGTCGGCGGGGGACGGACGGCGGGTGAACCTCCCCGTCGATCCGCACCTCTATCTGACCTTTCTGGGGGTCATGACCGTGATGGCCGTGACGCCCGGTCCGGCCAATCTGTTCTCGGTCGCCAACGGCGTCGAACGCGGCAAGCGCGCCGCGCTCGCCGGCGTTGTCGGCATGAACGCCGCGACCCTGGTCTGGTTCGGCGCGGCCGCCCTGGGGCTCGGAGCGCTGGTCACCGCCTTTCCGGAGGTGTTCCGCCTGATCTCCATCGCCGGCGCGGCCTATGTCGGCTGGCTGGGGATCAGCGCCTGGCGCGGGGCCTTCCGCGACCCGTCCGACCCGGAGGCGCCGACCCCGCGTCTCGGCCGAAGCGCCCTGATGGACGGCTTCATGGTCCAGATCGCCAACCCCAAGGCCGTGCTGTTCTTCACCGCCGTCCTGCCGCCCTTCATCGACGCGGATCGACCAGCCGCGCCCCAGCTGGCCCTGTTCGCCCTGGCCACCATCGGCATGGACGTGCTGTCGATGTCCGCCTACGGTCTGGGCGGGGCCGCCTTGGCCCGCCGCATGGGCGAGCCGCGTTTCCGACGGGCGTTCGGCCTGATGACGGGCACGCTTCTTATCCTTGCCGCCGTGCTTATTGTTTCGCGTTTATAGGGGCTTGACCAGGCGAGGAACTTGCCGGTTCATCTCCCGTTCACCCACGATGGCGTTCCGTGAACGCTCCAAGGAGATCTGTCATGAGACATTTGTTCAAGCCCCTGCTGCTGGCGACCGTGGCAGCGCTGACCCTTTCGGCCTGCGCCACCGCCACGCCGTATGCCCCGGCCGGCCCGGACAGCCGCTACGGCTATTCCGAACAGCGCGTCGACGCCGACCGCTACCGCGTCAGCTTCGCCGGCAATTCGGTCACCTCGCGCGAGCAGGTCGAAATGGCCCTGCTGCTGCGCGCTGCCGAGGTCACCTCGCAGAACGGCTATGACTGGTTCGCCACGGTCAATCGCGCCACCGACCGCGACGTCCGGATCCAGAGCAGGCCGGACCCCTTCCTCTATGACCGCTACGGTCCCTACTGGGGGCCGTCATGGCGCTACTACCGCCGGGGCCTGTGGAGTCCGTGGCGCGATCCGTTCGGCCCCGAGTTCGATGTCCGCGAAATCGACCGCTACGAGGCCTCGGCGGAGATCGTCATGGGCCGCGGAGCCAAGCCCGCCGGGGACCCGAACGCCTTCGACGCCCGCGAAGTCATCGCCAACCTCGGCGGCCGGGTGACGCGGCCCGTCGGCTGACGGAAAATCCGCCGCTCTGCGCCTTACGGGATGGGGCGGCGCCCCCCTTTTTGCCGCGAGCCGCGCGTCAGCCGATCCGCGGCGACCTGAGCCGGCGCTTGTTGGAATGGGTTTCGGGGGCCGTGCCCAGGTCCTCCGGGATCTCGCCCTTGAAATAATAGCGCTGCCACGCCTCCTTGGCCGCGTCCGGATCGCCAGAGGCCAGCCGTTTGTTGAAGTCGGTGCGGGCGCGGTTCCAGGCTTCGAACTGGCCGTGCATGACCGGGTTGGATTCCAGCGTCCGGATCACCGGCTGCATGGATTCGACCTTGCGATGCTCGATCGGGGTAATGAAGCAGAAGGGCTCGCCCTTCTCGAACTTGACCCGGCCCGGGCGCGTGAACAGCCAGTTCATGGTGAAAGGGAACGGCAGCCAGTCGGTCTCGATCAGGCCGGTCAGCGGCTGGATGCCGTCCTTCAGATGGTTGGGCGAGCCCCCCGCCAGCAGACCCCAGCCCGGCGGGGTGCGGAACAGATATTGCGGATGCATCGTCAGAACCCCGCGCGAGAAATGCGACGTCACCGTATGCGCCAGATCGTGGGCCGGCCGGTCGGGCGTGATGACGATATCGGACTGGCTGGGCCCGCCGTTCCATTCGGCGGTAAAGGTCAGCGGGCACAGGATTTCCCAGCCCGTCGTATTGGCCATGGTCAGCGGCAGGCAGCGGTAAGGGTGCCGGCTGGCGAAGGCGTCCATCCAGTTGCGCGACTGCCGCCCCGGCACCAGGTCGGGCGGCGTCGCCGTCATCGGATAGCATTCGAGTTCCACTGGCAGCCTCCGGAAGGTATCGAGGGACGTCTCCATACCTAGCGGCCCGCCATGACCGAAGACAAGCCGACGCCTGCGCCCGCCTCCCGGCCCGTCTATGACCGCGACCGCCTGCTGGCGTGGATGGCCGTCAACGGCGTGGCCCAGACCACGCACGACCACCCCGCCGTCTTCCGCGTCGACGAGGGGCTCGAGCTGAAGGCCGCCCTGCCCGGCGCCCACACCAAGAACCTGTTCCTCAAGGACAGGAAGGGCCGGCTATGGCTGATCTCCGCTCGGCAGGACACGGTCGTGGATCTCAAGCGCACACCCGCCGTCATCGGCTCGGACCGCCTCTCGTTCGGCAATGAGGCCCTGCTGTACGAGACCCTCGGCGTGCGCGGCGGCTCGGTCACCGCCCTGGGCCTGATCAACGACCCGGACCAGCGCGTCACCTTCGTCCTCGACAAGGCCCTGTGGGACGCCGACATCGTCAATTTCCACCCCCTGACCAACACGGCGACGACGGGGCTGACGCAGGCAGCGTTCCGGCGGTTTCTCACGCTGATCGGGCGGGAGCCCGTTGTGGTAGATTTCGGCCAATCCGAAGCCTG
>JBBQTX010000236.1:0-3623 GCA_038234475.1 Caulobacterales bacterium
TGACGGGGCCATGGCCAGCTGCTTCTCCTCGCCCTGGCCGATCAGGGCCTCGGCGAAGGCGGCCTCCCACTCGGGCGACAAGGTGACGATCGGCAGGGCCCCATCGTCGCCCTTGTGCTGCCAGCACAGCTGACGGGCCAGCCGGGCGCGGACGTGCTCGACCAGGGTGGTAACGGACGAGGTATGCGGGGCGGCCTCGGCCAGACCTTCCAGAATGGCACCCAGATCGCGGATCGAGACCTTTTCGCGCAGCAGGGTCTGCAGCACCCGTTGCAGGGTGGTGACGGTGACCACCGACGGGATCAGTTCGTCGACCAGCTTCTTCTCCTCGACCCCCAGCTCCTTCATCAGCTTCTGCACCTCTGCATAGGTCAGCAGGTCGGCCATATTCTCCTTGAGTATCTCGGTCAGATGGGTGGTCAGCACCGTCGAGGGGTCGACGATGGTGTAGCCGCGGAAGGTGGCCTCCTCGCGCAGGCTCTCGTCGATCCAGGTCGCGGGCAGGCCGAAGGCCGGCTCCTTGGTATGCTCGCCCGGGAGTTCGACCTGACGGCCGGCGGGGTCCATGGCCATCAGGCAACCGAGCCGGACCTCGCCGGTGCCCGCCTCCATCTCCTTGATGCGGATGGCATAGGCCTGGGTGCCGAGCCGCATGTTGTCGAGGATGCGCACCGACGGCATGACGAAGCCGTACTCCTGGGCAAGAGACCGGCGCAGGGCGCGAACCTGGTCGGTCAGGCGGCGACCCTCCAGATCGTTGATCAGGGACAGCAGGGAGTAGCCCAGCTCGATCTTGACCTCGTCGATGGTCAGGGCGGTGCCGATGGGCTCTTCGATGTCCTCTTTCGGACCGGCGGCGGTGGCGGCGAGCTGGGCCTCGGTCGGCATGGGCCGCAGCTTCGCGCGCCCCAGCTTCCAGGCCATGAACCCCGTGCCGATGGCGAGCGCCGCGAACGGCATCAGCGGCATGCCGGGGATCAGGCCGATCAGACCGGCGGCGCCCGCCACGACGCCCAGACTGACCGGGTTCGTCGCCAGCTGCGCGACCAGGGCCTTGTCGGCGGTGCCCTCGACGCCCGCCTTGGAGACCAGGAAGCCGGCGGCGATGGAGATGATGATGGCGGGCACCTGGGTCACCAGACCGTCGCCGACGGTAAGGCTGACATAGGCGGTCGCCGCGTCGCCGATCGACATGCCGTGCTGGACGGTGCCGATCAATATGCCGCCGATCACGTTGATGAAGACGATGATCAGGCCTGCGACGGCATCGCCGCGAACGAATTTCGAGGCGCCGTCCATGGCCCCGAAGAAGGTCGATTCCTGTTCCAGCTCCTTGCGGCGCAGTTTGGCCTGATCCTCGGTGAGCAGGCCGGACGACAGGTCGGCGTCGATGGCCATCTGCTTGCCCGGCATCGAGTCCAGGGTGAAACGGGCCGAAACCTCGGCGATGCGGGTCGAGCCCTTGGTGATGACGACGAAATTGACCACCAGGATGATGGCGAAGACGATGATGCCGATAATGAAACTGCCGCCCATCATCAGGGCGCCGAAGGCTTGGATCACCTGACCCGCGCCGTCGGGTCCTTCATGCCCGTGGGCGAGCACCAAGCGGGTCGAGGCCAGGTTCAGGCCGAGCCGGAACAGGGTCGAGACCAGCAGCACCGTAGGGAAGATGGCGAAGTCCAGCGGCCGCTTCATCATCACGGCGGTCATCAGGATCAGCACGCTGGACACGAGCGAGAATGCCAGCAGGATATCCAGCAGCCAGGTCGGGATCGGCAGGATCAGCAGCAGGATCACGCCGATCACGCCGATGGCCATGCCCACATCGCTGCGTGCGACCCAGCCCAGCATGTCGCGCCCGGTCGGACGGGCCATGCCGTCCTTCATCAGGGTCGAGGCGGGCGTGTCAGTCATGCGCGGCCGAGGGCGGCGAGGGCCAGGCGCGCGGCGGCGGCGATGACGGCGTCGTTCGCGTCGTCCGACGAGGACCGCGCTGCGTGATAATAGGCGGCGACGATGACCGGTGCCCCGGTCGGCGGGTAGAGGACGCCGATGTCATTGGTCGGACCGTAGCCGCCCGTCCCGGTCTTGTGCGCCACCGTCCAGTCGCCGGGCACGCCGGCCTTGAGCCGTTTGGCCCCGGTCGGGGTGTCGATCAACCAGCGCAGCAGGATCGCCTTGTGGGCCGCCGACAGCGGCGTGGCCGGGTCGACCAGCAGACGATGGATATTGGCCACGGAATGCAGCGGTGTGATGGTGTCCCTGTCGCCATCCAGCCGGTTCATCTCCGGCTCGAACCGATCCACGGTGGTGCTGTCGTCGCCCAGCGAGCGATAGAAGGCCCGCATCGGCTCCAGACCGCCCATGGCCTTGAGCAGAAGGTTGGCCGCAGGGTTGTCGCTGACCTCGACCGTCGCCTTCATCAGGGCCTCGGCGCTGAGGGAGCCGCCAATGGCGGGCTCGGTCACCGGAGCGTGGTGGGTCATGTCGGCGGCGGTGACGGGAATCCGGCGATCCAGCCTTTCGTCGCCCGCCTGCACCCGCAGGAAGGTGGCGGCGGCGAGATACATCTTGAAGGTCGAGCAATAGACGAACCGCTCATCGCCGCGCCACGAGAGGCGCCGGCCTGATCCGGTGTCATGGGCGACAAAGCCGAGGCGGCCGTCGTTGTCGCGCTCCAGGACGGACAGGTCGAAGGCTTCGGTCACTGCGGGTGCCGGCGCCGGCGGGGCGGACTCGGCCCGGACGCAGCCCGCGACGCCCAAGGCGCCGAGACCGCTCAGGACGCTTCTGCGGTCCGTTCCCGTGAGCATGATCAGGCGGCCGCGTAGCCGGGGGCGGCGACGCCGGACTGGGGCGCGATGATCTGGGTACCCTCGTCGGCGTATTCGTTCAGCTTGTTGCGCAGGGTGCGGATCGAGATGCCGAGGATGTTGGCGGCGTGGGTGCGATTGCCGACGCAGTGCGACAGGGTGTCGAGGATCAGCGTCTTCTCCATCTGCGCCACGGTCTGGCCGACGTGGGCGCGGTTGACGGCGTCGGCGGTGTGGGCCGCGCGGGCGGCGAAGCCGGTGTCATGGGCGGCCCCGTGCGAGCCCGCGCTGAGCGGCTGGCCGTCGGGCAGGCGGATGGCCTCGACGTCGATCTCCGGCCCGACCGCCAGCAGGACGGCGCGGTGCATCGCGTTTTCCAGCTCGCGCACATTGCCGTTCCAGCGATGGGAGGTCAGCGCCCGGTGGGCGTCCGCCGAGATCGGGCGGACGGGTACCCCGTTGGCGGCGGCGTATTTCTTGACGAAATGGCTGGCCAACACGGCGATGTCACCGGGCCGCTCGCGCAGGGCGGGCAGGCGCAGGTTGACGACGTTCAGGCGGTACAGAAGGTCCTCGCGGAACGTGCCTTCGCTGACCGCGCGACCGAGGTCGCGGTTGGAGGTGGCGATGATGCGGATGTTGACCGGCACGGGGCGGGTGCCGCCAACCCGGTCGATGACCCGCTCCTGGATGGCGCGCAGCAGTTTGGCCTGCAGCCGGACGTCCATCTCGGAGATCTCGTCCAGCAGAAGCGTGCCGCCGTCGGCTTCCTCGAACTTGCCGATGCGGCGCGCCATGGCCCCGGTG
>JBBQTX010000237.1:0-3611 GCA_038234475.1 Caulobacterales bacterium
CGCCGTGCTGATACGGGCTCATCGTGCCCGGATCGACGTTGAGATAGGGGTCCAGCTTGCGCAGCCGGACCTTGTAGCCCCGCGCCTGAAGCAGGGCGCCGTGAGCGGCGGAGGCGAGGCCTTTTCCCAATGTGGAAACCACGCCGCAGGTGATGAACACGTAGCGAGCCATGGGGATTTACCCTACCGCTGATTCGGCGGCGTTACTTGCGAGACTTTGCGGGCGGAGGCGGAAGGCGGGGATAATCGCCCCGCCCATCCTACTGCGCGGGGACCGGCTGGGCCGGGGTGGGTGCCGGATCGGTAGGCGCGCCCGAAAGGCTGCTTTCCAGATCCTGGAATGTCGGCGCAGCCGGCGCTGCGGACGGGTCCACAGCCGGCGCTTGCACGTCGACAGGACCAGTGGGCGCGATCAGTTCGCCGATGGCGTCCGCGTCGACGATCGAACTGTTCGACCGCTCGACGTTGCCCAGGATGGTCAGGCCGATGGCGCAAAAGAAGAACAGAAGAGCCAGCACCCAGGTGGTCTTGGTCAGCAGATTGCCGGCCCCGCTCGCGGTCATGAAGCCCGACGGCCCGCCGCCCATGCCCAGCGCCCCGCCTTCAGAGCGTTGAATCAGGATCACGGCGGCGAGCGCGACCGAAATGACGATCATGGCGACGAGGAGAATGGTCTGGAGCATGGCAGCCGATATGTGTGGCGCACAGCCGCGCCGATCAAGCGGCGGCGTCTAACATTGATGACGGACCGGAGCAAACGGTTGGGGGCACCGATCGCCAACCCCCCTTCACGCCCCCCGGATGATCCCCAGAAATTCTGCCGCTTTCAGAGACGCTCCCCCGACCAGCGCCCCGCCGACCTCGGGCACCGCCAGAATCCCGGCGGCGTTGTCCGGCTTGACCGAGCCGCCATAGAGAATCGGCGCGGCTGCGACGACAAGCCCCAGCCGCTCGATCATGGCGGCGCGCACCGCCCGGTGGACCTCCTCGATCTGTTCCAGCGTCGGCGTGAGACCTGTGCCGATGGCCCAGACCGGTTCATAGGCGACGGCGAATGCGCCACCGGCCAAGGCCAGCGGCAGCGACCGGATCACCTGGGTCCGCACCACCTCGACGGCGCGCCCGGACTGGCGCTCGTCCAGAGTCTCGCCGACGCAGACGATCGGCGACAGTCCGGCCGCCAGCGCCGCTTCGGCCTTGGCGGAAACCAGAAGATCGCCCTCGCCGTGACCGTGCCTCCGTTCGGAATGGCCCAGGATCACCAGCGTGGCACCCGCGTCCCGAAGCATCGCCGCCGCAACGTCCCCCGTGAAAGCTCCACCTGGCTCGGCGCGGCAGTCCTGACCGCCGATCTCGATCTGGCTTCCCGCGACCACTCGCGCCATGCGCTCAATCAGGGTGGCCGGCGGGCATAGGGCGACACGACATGCGGGCGGCTGCGCCTCCAGCCGCTCGCACAGCGCCTGCGCCTCGGCCAGGCCCGCAGCCAGACCATTCATTTTCCAATTGCCGACGATCAACTTCACGGATTGTTTCATCCACGCCTTCTAGGCGGCGTTTTTTGCCAAGCCAAGGCGGTCCACGGCCGAGTGTGCGCCCTTCGTCTTGCCCCACATGGCGCGGACACCCTATAGGCCAGTCAGACAGTCTCGCCGCCCCGCGCCAGGATCGACCATGCTCACTGCGTTCCGCACCTTCGCCAAGTCCAAATGGGCCATCGGACTTCTGGTACTCTTGGCGGTCGCCTTGCTCGTGACGGGCGGCAGCCAGATGGACGTTCTGGGCAGCATGGGGCCGAAACATGTGGTCTCGGCCGGGGACCGGAGCGTCAATCAGGCCGAGTTCCGGGCTGAAATGGACCGCTTTCGCGAGGCCGCCCAGCAGCAGACCGGCGGGCCCCTGGGCTTCGAGGAGCTGATCGGCGAGGGCCGCCTGCTACAGTATCTGCAACAGAAGGCCCGCGATCGCGGCTTCCAGAAATGGGCCTGGGAGGCCGGCATTCGCCCGGCCGAGGAACTGGTGCTGCGCCAGATCCGCCAGCAACGCGACTTTTTCGATTCCGTGACCGGCCAGTTCAGCGAGGACCAGTATCGCACCCTGCTGGCCCAGAACAATGCGACCCCCGAAATGTTCGAGGCCGAACTACGCGACCGCTACCTCGAACAACACTATGCCGCCGCCGTCGGCGCCGGCCTGCGCTTGCCGCGTGTCTTCGGTGCCGTTCTGGCAGGCCAGGCCATGGAAGGCCGCGACGGGCGCTGGTTCATCGTGAACCAGGCCATGGCGGGCAGGGCTGCCGCCCCGACCGATGCCCAGTTGACCACCCTGATGAACCAGTTCGGCGACGAACTGCGCCGGCCGGAATCGCGGACCGCTACGCTCGTTTTGTTCGACGACGCGGCCGCATCCGCCGGGGCCATCACCGAGGCTCGCATCGAAGAACGGTTTAACTTCCGCCGGGACGCGCTGTCGCTGCCGGAGCGCCGCACCTTCGTCACCCTGACCGCGCCCGACCGGGCCGCCGCCGACCGGATCGCCGCAGCGCTGCGGGCGGGTCAGGACCCGGTGCAGGTCGCGGGTACCAACAACATCCAGCCCGCCAACTATGCCGATACGCCGCGGAGCGCCTTGGGCGACCAGGCCGTGGCCGCCGCCGTGTTCGGCCTGGCCGCAAACCAGGTTTCCGCTCCCGTCCAGGCCGCGGTCGGATTTGTCGTCGCCAAGGTCACCGGCATCCAGCCGGGACGGACCGTGACGCTCGCCGACGTCCGCGAACAGGTGATCCAGGAGCTTCGCACCGAGGACGCACGCGCGGCGGTTTATCGCCGGGTCGAGGCCTATGAGAAGGCGCGGAGCGAAGGCAAGACGATGGACGACGCCGTCCGCGAGGTCGGTGCCCGCACGATCCAGATTCCCCCCATCCGGGAAGACGGCAAACGGGCCGACGGCGCAGACATCAACCTGCCGCCGCGACTGCTCACGACGCTATGGTCGCTCGGCAAGGGCGCAGAGAGCGAGGTCGTCGATCTCGGACAGGGTCTGTATTTCGTCGCTCGTGTGAACGAAGTCTTCCCCGCCGCCCTTCCGCCGCTGGACGAGATCCGCCAGCCGCTGACGCAGCAATGGACGCTCCGAGAAAATGCACGCCTCCTCGGCACGCGGGCCAACGTCCTGGCCGCCCGTGTCCGAGGCGGCGAAGACCTCGCCGCCGTAGCTGCCTCGGTCGGTGCCTCGCTCCAGACTGGCTCGGGCCTGAACCGTCAGTCGGTGGAACAGTACGGTCAGGGCGTGGTGGCGGGCGTGTTCGGCAGTGGCCGCGGCGAGTCCTTCTCCCAACAGCAGAGCGCCGACACCTTCGTCATCGGCCGGACCGACCGTGTCATCGCAGCCGTGCCCGTGCTCGCCGCGCCGGTCGCCGAAGAGTTCCGCGCGCGCATGGCACCCGCCAACCTCAGCGCCCTCGGGGACGCCACCAAGAAGGCCGCCGCCGATCGCACCAAGGCTTCGTATGACGAGGCTCAGGCCCGACAGGCCCTGGGCCTGCCGACCGAGGCTCCGCCGGTCGATAGCACCGGGCCCGCCACGGTCGCCCCTCCCCGCGGACCGGCACC
>JBBQTX010000238.1:0-3609 GCA_038234475.1 Caulobacterales bacterium
GTAGCGGTAGGCGTCGTTGAAGGCCACGCCGGTTGCGGTGAGCACGCCGTCGCGGACCTCATAGGCATCATTCCAGCTCTCGAAGATGCGGAAGTAATGGTAGGCGGCGATGGCCGTAACCAGACCGGAAATGACCAGGGCGGTCTTGTAGGCGGGTCCGACCTGCGAGCGGCTGAGCCACAGGAACAGGGTCGCCGCGGCCATGGTGGCGAAGGTGAAAGAGAAGGCGTTGTAAACGAGCAGAAACTGCCCGACGTCGATGGTTGACATGATATTTCCTCCGAGCGGCACTTTCTGGCCGTGTCGCGGAACCTTTCAGCCATTAGACTGATCCGCGCCATACGGGCTTTAGGCCGTATCCGGAGAGTGTCAATCGACCCTAAAGCCCGGCCTCGACCGCCACGCGGATGGCGTCGGCGATGTTGTGGGTGCCGATTTTCTCCAGGATCAGGGCACGGTGCATTTTCACCGTCTTCTCGCTGAGCGACAGGTTCCAGGAAATCTGCTTGCTGCGGGAACCGGCCGCGATCTGTTGCAGGACCTCGCGCTGACGCGGGGACAGGGTGCGGACTACCTCGACCGCACGGTGGTGACGGCTGGACGAAGGGCCGACCGCAGCGTCATCCAGCTCGACCTGCGAGCCCAGGAAATATTCCAGCTCGCCGTCGGGCGTGAAGACAGGCGCGACCAGCACGGCATTGCGGAACGGGCGACCGTCGCGCTTGTAGTTCAGGATTTCGACCAAGGTGGCCCGGCGCTCGCGCGTGCCCTCACGGATCCGCTCGGTCAGCCACGGCTCGGTCGCCGGTCCGGCGAGGAAGCGGCAGTTCCGGCCCAGAATCTCGTCATCGGCATAGCCGGTCAGGTCGCAGAAGGCCTGGTTCACCGCGATGATCGGATTGTCCGGCAGGCGCGGGTCGCTGATGACCGAGGCGATCGGACTGCGGATGATTGAGTCGCGCAGGCTGGTCCCGTCTTCATCCAGTTCGTAGGTCATGTGCTGAAATGCCCCCCCGCCTAGCCTACGCCAGTGAACGGGGGCGTCAAACTGCGCAGAGGATCGCATGGCGTTCGGCCGAAGCAATGTGACTTGGCGTCCAAGGTCCGGACCAGGGCGCGACGGTTCGCGCCGTGTCGCACGGGCATTGGCGATGATTTCGCCGGGACCGACGTCGTTTGCACCGTCACAGCCGGTTAACCGGGCACGCGCTAACGTTTGGTCGATATGTCAGACGTCGCGCCCAGCACCGAGGAGGCCGCTCCCGAAGCGAGCTTTCGCGCGCGTCACGCCCTGCTGAAACGGCTGGCCGACGTGGTGTCGCTGCCCGCCAGCCGGATCAATGCCTTCGAGCGCGCGGTGACCGGCGACCTGCTGGTCGAGATGCTGCGGCTGGCGTCGGCGCAGGACCGCAAGCGGGTGGCTGCGCGACTGGCCCCGCTGGCCGAACTGCCCAATGCGCTGGCGCGAATGCTGCTGCGTGACGACCCGGACATCGCCGGCCTGTTGATCGAGCAGTGCGCCTCGCTGTCGGACGCGGATCTGGTCGCCTGTGCGCGCGATGCCAGCACCGAGCACCGCTTCCTGATGGCCAGTAGGCGCGGCCTGTCCGAGGTCGTCACCGAGACCCTGCTGAGCTTCGGCGAGACCCATGTCATCGAGGCCGTCCTGAGGAACACCTCGGCCCGGCTCAGCCAGACGGCGGTCGAGGGCGTTGTCAGCCTGAGCCGCCAGCAGCCGCAGCTGTGCGGGCACATACTCAGACGATCGGAGCTGCGACCGTCCGGTGCCTATGTGATGTTCTGGTGGTGCGGGCCGGGAGACCGCCGCACCATCCTGCAGCGGTTCGCCGTCTCGCGCGAAGTCATGCAGGAGGTGTCGGAGGACATCTTCGCCATGGCGGCAGCCGAGAACTGGCAGGATCCGGTCTCGCGCAAGGCCCTGCAGTTCATCGAGCGCCGCCAGCGCAATCGCGCCGCTATCGCCAAGAGCCCGTACGGCGGGCTGGAGGAGGCGGTCGCGGCGGCGGCCAAGGGCGGTCTGAACCGCGAGGTGGCCACCGAGATCGCCTATCTGGCCGGGGTCAAGCCGATCACGGGTGCCAAGATCCTGGGCGACCCGGGCGGGGAACCCGCGGCCATCCTGTGCAAGGCGACGGGTCTGGGCAAGACCGACCTGCAGAATCTGTGGCGTTCGATGCGGCGCCCCGAGACCACCGCGGACGGCGAGGTCGATCCGGCGTGGGAGCGGGTGCAGGTCACCTATGACATGCTGGCGGTCGATCGGGCCCAGACGGTGTTGCGATACTGGAACTGGTCGCTGTCCTCGGCCCTGACGCCGGCTCTGCTCAGGGCCATCCGGGACGGCGAGGAAGAAGGGCTGGACGACTATTCAGCGCCTGAGCGGGCGGCAATGCTGGCGCTGTCGGAAAACTTCGGGCGCTGACGGTCATCCGGCAACGTCGACCGGGTTTTCTGTCAAGCGCCTGATATCCTGATCCGCATCGACGTTATTGATTTCCGTCCCAAACAAATCTATTCAGCGCGCAAGCGGCTGATTCAGTCGAAATCAACAATCGAACAGGTGAGGCTGAGCCATGGAAGACAACGCACAACTGCTGGAGATGACCGCCGACATCGTTTCCGCCTACGTCGGCAACAACAATGTCCAGGCGACCGAAGTCCCCGGCCTGATCTCCAGCATCCACGCCGCCCTGACCCAGGTCTCGTCGGGTGCCGTCGAGCCCGAGCCCGAGGTCAAGGAGCCGGCTGTTCCGGTGCGCAAGTCGATCACGCCCGACTTCCTGATCTGCCTCGAGGACGGTCGCAAATTCAAGTCGCTGAAGCGCCATCTGCGGACCAAATACAACCAGAGCCCCGAGGAATACCGCGCCAAATGGGGTCTGGCGAAAGACTATCCTATGGTCGCCCCGAACTACGCCAAGGCGCGTTCGGATCTGGCCAAGCAGATGGGTCTCGGCCAAGGCGGCCGCAAACCCGCCCGCGCCGCCACCGGCCGCGCAAAGAAGTAGACGGCCTCACGGGTCGAATGAAGCGCCCGCTTCCAGTCACGGAGGCGGGCGTTTTTGTGCGTCGATCAGGCCGCCTGGGCTCCGCGCCGCATGCGCCAGAAGCGCAGCGTCCTGAGCGACGCCTCGCGGGTCAGTTCGGCATACATGCGGGCGTAGGAGTGGGCCTTGGTCATGGCGCCGCCGTCGTCGTTCAGCAGCACCACGGCATAGGTCAGGAACAGGGCCCGATCGAGGTCGGCGGCCTTGCAGACCACGGCCAGGGCATCCAGCTCGCGGCGCTCGACGATCTGGCGGGCGGTGTGGAAGTCGATATCGGCCAGCTGGGCCAAGGCGATCAGGAAGGACGTGGTGCCGCCCGACCGGAGAAAGCGGGCCAGCATCTGCGGGGTCAGTTGACCGGCCGCCTTCAGCTCTTCCACATAAGCCGAGCAGTCGACGTAGTCGGCCGGCAGGGCCCCGTCGTCGGTGGCGATACGGGTCCGCCCTGCGTTCAGCGCGCTCTCCAGCAGGACCGGGTCCAGGCGTGCGTTCTGTTCCAGGATCCGGGTCCGGAGGCGGGCCTCGACCACGAAATACATCT
>JBBQTX010000239.1:0-3607 GCA_038234475.1 Caulobacterales bacterium
TCGGGGGTGATCCGCGAGATCGCGCGGCAGGTCCCCGGGGCCCGGATCACCGTCGCCTGCGGCCGTCCGCCGGCACCGTTTTTTCGCGCCGCGCCGAACGTCGAACAGGTCATCATCCTGGACAAGAAGAAGATGGCCGGACACTGGGTCGCCCTTTGGAGGCAGGTGGTCGGGACCCACTGGGACATGGTCATCGACATTCGCGGCTCGGCGCTGAGCTATCTGATCCCGGCGAGGCGGCGGGTCGTCTACAACCGTGGCTGGGAGACCGGCGTGGCCAAGGTCGAGATGGTGTCGCGCATGATGGGCGCCGATCACAATCTGGTTCCCGAACTGTTCATCGACGCGCAGGCCCGGGCCGAGGCCGCCGTCGTCATCGACCCGCAACTGGCCATGGCACCCGGCCCGATCATCGCCCTGGCACCCATCGCCCACCAGCCGGGCAAGAGCTGGCCCGCCGACCGCTGGGGCACCCTGGTCGAGGCGCTGAAGGCGGACCGCCGCTTCGACGGCTGGCGCTTCATGCTGGTCGGCGGACCCGGCGATCATCCACCGGCGGCCCCGGCAATGGCTGCGGCCGGAGCGCGGGCAATCGACTTCGTCGGCAAGGGCGACATCCTCGCCTCGGCTGCGGCCATTGACCGGGCGGATCTCTTCGTCGGCAACGATTCCGGTTTGATGCACGTCGCGGCGGCGGTCGGCCGCCCAACCCTCGGCCTGTTCGGCCCGACCCAGTGGTGGCTGTATGGACCATGGGGTCCCCGGACCCGGACCGTTGCGTCCAATGAGACGCGCGGCGAGTTCGCGCCGATCGAGGCGCTGACGGTCGAGCACGTGTTTGAGGCCGTGATCGGGCTGCACGACGCCTTCATCGTCGGCTCGAGGCCCCCGAACCCTTGAAGACCCGGCACTTCCCGGTCATATAGGGCCGCTTGAGGGGAACACCGCGATCCGTCGCGCGCTCCGTCTCGTCAGAACACCGTCCTTCGCCCGCCCTTCTTCATCCACACAAGGAACCGACGCTCATTCGCCGTCCGATGAACCAGCCGCCCGTCAAGGACGGGCCGCCCATGAACCAGGATATCCGCGCGCCGCGCGTTCTGCTGATCGATCAGAACGGCGAGAAACAGGGCGTCATGCCGACGTCAGCCGCGCTGGAAGCCGCCGAAGAGGCCGGCATGGATCTGGTTCAGATCGTCTCGACGTCCGAGCCGCCGGTCTGCAAAATTCTCGACTACGGCAAATTCCGCTTCCAGGAGCAGAAGAAGAAGGCCGAGGCTCGCAAGCGCCAGAAGGTCGTCGAGCTGAAAGAGATCAAGCTCCGCCCCAACATCGACGTCCACGACTATGAGGTGAAGGCCAAGGCCATGCACCGCTTCTTCGACGAGGGCGACAAGGTCAAGGTGACGCTGCGTTTCCGCGGCCGCGAGATGGCTCACCCTGAACTGGGCATGAAGCTGCTCAACAAGGTCCAGGCCGATTTCGACGAGATCGCCAAGGTCGAATATGCGCCCCGTATGGAAGGCCGCCAGATGATCATGATCCTGGCCCCGAAATAGGTCGGCTAGGATCACGTGACACGACGCCCCGACCGGAAACGGTCGGGGCGGTTTCATTGGTCCCGCGCCGGGCGAGCGATATGGTCAAGCCATGACGCTTGCTTCTCCTCCTCCCGCGCCCGGTCCCTCCCGCTCGGCGCTGTTCGTGCTGTTCGGCGTGGTGTTCATCAATCTGGTCGGCTTCGGCATCGTGGTGCCCTTGCTGCCCTTCTACGGCCAGACCCTGGACGCGCCGCCGTGGCAGGTAGCCCTGATGTTCTCGGCCTATTCGCTGGGTCAGTTCGTGGCAGAGCCGTTCTGGGGCAGGCTGTCGGACCGGATCGGGCGCAAGCCGGTGTTGCTGATGACGGTCATTGCGAACGCCGTCGGCTATTTGGCGCTCGCCTTCGTGCCCAATATCTGGCTGGCCATCGCGGTGCGGCTGTTCACCGGCCTGGGTGCCGGGAACATCTCGACGGTGCAGGGCTATGTCGCGGACGTCACGCCCCCCGAACTGAGGGCCGGAAGGATGGGGCTGATCGGCGCCGCTTTCGGCCTTGGCTTCATCGTCGGGCCGGGCATGGGCGGGCTGCTGACCCGGCCGGAGCTGGGGACGCTGGGCTATCAGATGCCGATCTTCGTGGCCGCCGGCCTGTGCGTGCTGGCGGCGCTGGGCGTCTTCTTCCTGCTGAAGGAGAGCCGGGCCAGGGCAGACCCTGCGGCCAAGCGGCCCCCGTTCCTGAACGGGGTGCACGACGCCGTGCGCAGTCCGGTGATTTCGCGGGTCCTGCTGGTTACGCTGATTTACATGGCCGGGTTCTCGGGCATGGAATCGACCTTCGGCTTCTGGACCGAGAACCGCTACGGCTGGGGCGCGCGCGAGGTCGGCTTCAGCTTCATGGCCGTGGGGATCGTCTCGACCGTCTGTCAGGCCCTGGTCGCGGGGCGTCTGGCGCGCCGCTTCGGCGAGGCGCGGGTGCTGGCGGTCGGCTGTCTGATCTTCGGGGCGGGACTGGTCGCCCAGGTGCTGGTCAGCCGCCTGATCCCGGTGGACGCGGCTTGGATTGTCGCCGTTTCGGGCCGGTCCATCGTCCTCCACGGCGATCTGCTCGTGCCGGCGGTGATGGCGTTCGGAGCCTTGGGCATGGCGATCACCATGCCCAACATCTCGGCGCTGATCTCGCGCTCTGTCGACCCCGACCGGCAGGGAGCCATGCTGGGGCTGAACATGGCGGCCAGTTCGATCGCCCGCATTTTCGGGCCGATAGTGGCGGGCCTCCTCTTTTCACGCGTCGGTCACGACTGGCCCTTCCTGATCGGCGCGGCGCTGACGGTGCCGGCGGCGGTGATGGCGATCAACGCGGGTCGCGCGTTCCGCAAGCAACAGGCCGCCATGGTCCCCGCTGCGGCCGAATAGGCCGGCCTTGCTTTCCCGCGCCGCTTCGCCTAGAAGCCGCGCCTTCGCGTACCGAACCGCCGGGCTGACAGGCATGCCTGGGCGGTTCATAATCAAGGGTCTTCCACCCCCGGGCTCACCTGGCCCGAAGGGCGGTAGCCCACTCAAAAGAGAGTGAAAATGCCCAAACTGAAGACGAAGTCTGGCGCCAAGAAGCGCTTCAAATTCACGGCGACCGGCAAGGTGAAGTCTGGCGTGGCGGGCAAGCGGCACCGCTTGATCAGCCACAACAGCAAATACATCCGCCAGAACCGCGGCACCAAGGTCATGGCCGATGCCGACGCCAGGAAGATCAAGTCCTACATGCCGTACGCCTGATCGGCGCGCGCATCGACGATCTGTTTTTCCCATTGAATTTGAACGTTTCCCCTCAATAAGCCGAGCGCCGAGCGCGAGGCGGTAGGGGAGCCAAAAGAAGGATAGCGACATGGCTCGCGTCAAACGCGGCGTAGTTTCACACGCCAGACACAAGAAGGTTCTCAAGCAGGCCAAGGGTTTCTACGGCCGCCGCAAGAACACCATCCGCACCGCCAAGGCCGCCGTCGATCGCGCCGGGCAATATGCCTATCGCGACCGCCGCAACAAGAAGCGCTCGTTCCGCGCCCTGTGGATC
>JBBQTX010000240.1:0-3549 GCA_038234475.1 Caulobacterales bacterium
TTCCCCTGGAAGATTGATGGCCCTGAAAGTCGCGATCGTCGGCCTGCCCAACGTCGGCAAGTCCACCCTGTTCAACGCCCTGACCAAGACGGCGGCGGCCCAGGCCGCCAACTATCCGTTCTGCACCATCGAGCCGAACACCGGTGATGTGGCGGTGCCCGAACCGCGCCTCGAGGTGCTGGCCTCGATCGCCGGGTCGAAGGAAATCATCCCCTCGCGGATCACCTTCGTCGACATCGCCGGCCTGGTACGCGGCGCGTCCAAGGGCGAGGGCCTGGGCAACCAGTTTTTGGCCAACATCCGCGACTGCGACGCCGTCGCCTTCGTCGCCCGCTGCTTCGTCGATGACGACATCACTCACGTCGAGAATCGCATCGACCCCATCAGTGATCTCGACATCATCGAGACCGAACTGATGCTGGCCGACCTCGAAAGCCTCGAGAAGCGGGTCGGCAACGTCGAGAAGAAGGCCAAGGGCGGCGACAAGGAGGCCCAGACCACCCTGCGCCTGATCAACATGGCCCTGACGCCCCTGCGCGCCGGCAAGCCCGCGCGGGTCGTCAAGGTCGACAAGGAGGACGAGAAGGCCTGGCACATGCTGCAGTTGCTGACCTCCCTGCCCGCGCTCTATGTGTCGAACGTCGACGAGGACTCTGCCGACAAGGGCAATGCCCTGTCCGATCTCGTGGCCCAACGCGCCGCCGTGGACAACGCCAACTCGGTCGTTATCTCGGCCAAGATTGATTCCGAGCTGGCCGTTCTGGACGCCGATGAACAGGCCGAATTCCTCGAGAGCCTCGGACTGGCCGAGCCCGGTCTGAACCGTCTGATCCGCGAGGCCTACGCCTTGCTGGGGCTTCAGTCCTATTTCACTGTGGGTCCCAAGGAGGCGCGCGCCTGGACCATCCACATTGGCGACACCGCGCCGCAGGCGGCCGGCGTGATCCACACCGATTTCGAAAAAGGCTTCATCCGCGCCGAGACCATCGCCTTCGAAGACTTCGTGGCGCTCAAGGGCGAGGCGAAGGCGCGCGAGGCCGGCAAGCTGCGCGCCGAGGGCAAGGCCTATGTCGTCAAGGACGGCGACGTGATGAATTTCCTGTTCAACTGACCGGCGGCGGCGCGACCGTCGCCGGCGCGGGGCACCGGGCCAAAGGAACCACGATCCGGTCGCGGTTCAGCCAGACCAGCTTCATTCCATCGCCCTGCACAGACATGCGCACCCGCTCGTTGGTCGTCCGCCCCTCGGCGGCGCAGGCCAGAATCGCCTCATAGCCATTGGCCACCTGGCTGACGGTGACGATCCCGCAGCTGTTCTCGTAGCCCTCGAATCGTAGCGGCGTGATCCGGATCGGCCCTTTCGGTCCCCGGGGGTTCGCGCACCAGGCGGCGTCGGCGACCCACAGGCCGACGAAGGTCGCCGGTCCGGATCCCGGCATGATCGAGCCGACCCCCGGTGGGGGTGTGGGAGGCGGGGCCTGGGCCTCCGGCGTGTTGATCGGCGCGGCCGGATCGGTCGGGGCGTTGGTCTGGGCCTGCCCGCACGCCGCGAGCGCGAGAACGGACAGAACGGTGAGCGGGTGACGCGACATCCCGTGGAAACGCCTTGGTACCCCATCCGGGTCCGGTTCGCTCGCCCCGATCACGAATTTGCGGTCACGCTTGCATCCGCCGCGAGATTTTGCGACGCGTCCCTGTGTGTCGAGAACAGGGGGCGCCCGAATGACTCAGACCAACAATCCGTGGGCGACGCAGATCGATCCGCTGGCGCAGGACATCGCTGCGGTACTCCGACGCATGGGCGGTTCGGCGCATCAGCGCGACGTGGTCCAGTGCGTGGCGGCGATGAAACGCCAGCGCGGCGAGACGGTCGCCCAGGACCTCGCCAACAAGATCGCCGAGGCGTTCGAGCACTACCGCGACCTGTTCTTCAAACCGTTCGGCGAAGGCTCGATGCGCTGGGCGCTGCAGCCCGGCGTGGCCTGAAGCCGGGGCGACGCGGAGCGCCGTCGTGAATGCGACACCGATGTCGAGGTTGTCGCTCATGTGTTTGATATCGACCCGCCGTTGTCGACGTTGTGTTGTCCCGAATATATTGGTCGTTTCAGGACCGTTTCGCGGTCCTTGAAGCGGCGGACACAGCCGGCCCGGTCGAACCGTCGCGCGCTCGATCCTGAGGCCTCCGGAGCCGACGCGGTCGACTGGGTCGCGCGAGCGACGGATGGCGATACCGACCTACCGATCCTTCTCCCGCTCCGTCCCGGCCCGGGCGTGCAGCGCCGCCTGCGCCGCCGCCAGACGGGCGATCGGCACGCGATAGGGGGAGCAGCTGACGTAGTCGAGGCCGACCTCCTCGCAGAAGGCGATCGACGACGGGTCGCCGCCGTGCTCGCCGCAGATGCCCATCTTGATGTCGGGCCGCGCGGCCCCGCCGCGCTCGGCGGCGATCCGGATCAGGTCGCCGACCCCGTCCCGATCCAGCCGGACGAACGGATCGCTTTCGAAGATTCCCTTGTCCAGATAGGCCTGCAGGAACCGGCCCGAATCGTCTCTGGAGATGCCGAAGGTCGTCTGGGTCAGGTCGTTGGTGCCGAACGAGAAGAACTCGGCATGTTCGGCCAGGTCGCCGGCCCGCAGGGCCGCGCGCGGCAGTTCGATCATGGTGCCGACCAGATAGGCGATCGACTGGCCGGTTTCCTCGAACACCGCCCGCGCCGTGCGGTCGGTCAGCTCCCGCAGATATTTCATCTCCAGGCCGAGGGCGACCAGCGGGTGCATGATCTCCGGCAGCGGCGCCTGGCCCGACGACGCCTGAACCTCCAGCGCCGCCTCGATTATGGCGCGGACCTGCATCTCGTAGATCTCGGGCTAGGCGACGCCCAGACGGCAGCCCCGGTGGCCGAGCATGGGGTTGGTCTCGTGCAGTTCCTTCGCCCGCCGTTTGAGCTTGGCGGCATCCAGCCCCTGCGTCACTGCCAAGGCGTCGATCTCGGCCTCGGTGTGCGGGATGAATTCGTGCAGCGGCGGGTCCAGCAGCCGGACCGTCACCGGCAGGCCGGCCATGATGGTGAACAGCTCGACGAAGTCGGCCTTCTGGAACGGCGCGATCTTCGCCAGCGCCATGCGGCGGCCGGCCTCGTCGTCGGCGAGGATCATCTCGCGCACGGCGGCGATGCGGGCGTCGTCGAAGAACATGTGCTCGGTGCGGCACAGGCCGATGCCCTCGGCCCCGAAGCCGCGCGCGGTCTTGGCATCCAGCGGCGTCTCGGCATTGGCGCGGACCCGCAACCGGCGCACCCCGTCGGCCCAGGCCATCAGGGTCTGGAAGTCGCCGGTCAGCTCGGGCTCGATCATGGCCACTGCGCCGTCCAGAACCTCGCCCTTGGAGCCGTCGATGGTGATGATCTCACCCGCTTTGAAGGTGCGGCCACGGGCGGTGAAGGTGCCGGCGCGCTGGTCGATCGACAGTTCATTGACGCCGCAGACGCAAGGGCGGCCCATGCCGCGCGCCACGACGGCGGCGTGGCTGGTCATGCCGCCGCGCGCCGT
>JBBQTX010000241.1:0-3515 GCA_038234475.1 Caulobacterales bacterium
GGGCGGGCAAAGGTGTCGGGCCAGCCGAGATAATCCCAATAGTCGACAGCATAAGTCAGGGCGATGACGCCCGGCGCCTGCGACAGGGACTCGACCACCTGGCTGGCGGCCGGGCAGCCGGAACAGCCCTGTGCGGTGAACAGCTCAACCACCACAGGCTCCGGCGGCGGGGCGTCGCGGCGCACGGGACGGGCCCCCGCCGGCTGGGCGGTCGAGCCGACCGCACCCGCCAGACCCAGGGCGACCACGCCCGCGATGATGAAGCCCCTTGCTTTCATGGGCGCGACTCCTAGCCGGGCCGACGATCGAACGCGCCTCATATTCGCGTGAAGCGGTCAGTCCATCAGCTGCTGGCTGAGATAGACATAGTGGCGGGCCCAGCGCCGGGCATTGGCGACCGGGTCGGCGTCGTTGGAGTGACCGCCCGAGGTCTCCTCATAGTAGAGGTGGTCGTGGCCCTGGTCGCCCAGACGGGCTGCGAACTTGCGCGCATGGGCCGGATGGACCCGGTCGTCGCGGGTGTTGGTGGTGATATAGACGCGGGGATAGTCCGTCTCCGGACGTAGCTGCTGGTAGGCCGAGTATTGCGCGATGAAGGCGGCGTCGCCGGGGATGCGGGGGTCACCGTATTCGCCGATCCACGAGGCCCCGGCGGGCAGGTCCGGATAGCGCAGCATGTCGATCAGCGGGCTTTCGATCACCGCCGCATTGAACAGCTCGGGATGCTGGGTGATCGACACCGAGGTCAGGACCCCGCCATTGGAGCGGCCATAGATGCCGAGACGCCGCGGCGAGGTGACGCCGCGTGTTTCCAGGTCGCGGGCCACGGCGGCGAAATCGTCGAAGGACCGCTGACGGTTCTCGCGCAGGGCCGCCTGGTGCCAGACCGGGCCGAACTCGCCCCCACCGCGGATGTTGGCGACCACATAGGCCCCGCCGTTCTCGAGCCAGAGCTTGCCGAGTTCCGGCTTGTAGGCGGGCGGGAAGGCGATCTGGAAGCCGCCGTAGCCGAACAGGATGGTCGGCGTCGATCCGTCCATCGGCGTGTTGATCGGGCGGACGAGGAAATAGGGAATCCGGGTCCCGTCGGTCGAGGTCGCCTCGAACTGTTCAACGATCTGGGAGGCGGCGTCGAACAGGGCCGGGCCGGCCTTGAGCGCCGTCAGGTCGTCGACCCCGGCGTCCAGCAGGCTGAGGGTCGGCGGGGTCAGGAAACCCTGGGTCGAGACGAACATCCGGCCCGAGCCGCGCGAGACGTCGCCGATACTGACCGCGCTGTTGGAGGGTGCCTCGACCGCAGTCGAGCGCCATCTTTGAGTGCGGGTGTCCAGGCTGAAGCGACGAAGCGTGCCGACAACATTGTCAGAAATCCCGACGACGAGACCGTCGTCCAACACCGCAACGTCCTGAACCGACTGGCGCGGCCCCGGCTTGAATATGGTTTCCGGATCGCTGTCCGGCGAGGCGGGACCCGCATCGGGCCGGGCCAGCACGTCCAGCGGCACAGCCAGAAGAGTCCCCGCCGGATTGGGCTCGCCGCCAAAGCGAGACCAGGCTTCGTCGATTCCGAAGACCAGATGGTTGCCGATCACCCCGTGGACGGCGACCCGCTCGGGCAGGTTCAGCTTGACCACGGTGTCACCGTCCACGCGCCAGGTCTCGGAGCGGAAGGTGTCGAGGGGGCGGGCGACGAGAGTGGCCAGAACCGTGCCGCCGCCGTCGCGGAACACCGTTGGGCTGACGCCATAGCCGCCGTCGGCGATGTCGCCCCGATAAATCTCGGTGGCCCCGGCGAGGGTCCGGCCGCGCGTCAGCCGCTTGACGATGAAGGGATAGCCGCTCTCGGTCAGGGTGCCCGGACCGAAGTCGGTGGCGACCAGAAGCGTGTCGAGGTCGACCCACTCCAGCCGGTGCTTGCCTTCCGGCAGGATGAAGCCGTCCGCGACGAAGGCCCCGGTCGTAGTGTCGAACTCGCGCACCACGACGGCGTCCTTGCCGCCCTCCGAAAGGGAGACGAGGCAGCGGACCTCATCCGGGGCCAGACAATCGGCCCCCTTCCAGACCCAGTCCCGGCCCTCGGTAGCCGACAGGGCGTCGACGTCGATCAGCGTCTGCCATTGGGGCGTATCGGTGCGGTAGCGCTCCAGCGTGGCGCGCCGCCACAGGCCCTTGGGGTTGGTCGCGTCCTGCCAGAAATTACCGATTCCGGTGCCGAGGAAGCTGGGCTGGGGGATCCTTGCAGTGGAGGACAGGATGTCGAAGGCCTGCTGGCGGAAGGTCTCGTAGCGGGGGTCGCCGGTCAATGCGGCGAGCGACCGTTCATTGGCCGCGGCGACGAAGGCCATGGCCTCGGCCCCCTCGACCTGTTCCAGCGCCAGATGGTCATCGGCGGCGCGCACGCCCGCCGGCGACAGGTCGGCGGGAAGATGGGGCGGGGGCGTCTGGGCGAACACCGGGCAGGCAAAGACCATCAGGGCCGCGGCGGCCATCAGGGATTGGGGACGCATTTCACTCTCCGCTCATCCCCGTGAAAGCGGGGACCCAGACCTGTGGGCGATCGGCGGCGCCCGAGGTGTCACTGTCGCCCATCCCAGTCGCCGATGCTTCGCGAAAACACTGGGTCCCCGCTTTCGCGGGGATGAGCGGGTATTGGATGGAGACCTGTTCCGGCCCCCGCCTCAGTCCATCAGCCGCCGCGTCAGATAGGTGTATTCCAGCGCCAGCCGCCGCGCGGTCTCGCGCAGGTTGGCGCCGGCGGCATGCCCGCCGTCGGTGTTCTCGTAGAACAGCACCGGATAGCCGAGATCCTCCAGCCGCGCCGCCGCCTTGCGCGCATGGCCGGGGTGGACGCGGTCGTCCTTGGTCGACGTGTGGATGAAGACCTCCGGATAGGGCTGGTCGGCGCGCAGGTTCTGATAGGGCGAATACTGCTGGATCCAGGCCCGCTCCTCCGGAATGTCCGGATTGCCGTATTCGGCGATCCAGGACGCTCCGGCCAGCAGCTTGTGGAAGCGCAGCATGTCGAACAGGGGCACCTGGATGACCGCAGCGTTGATCAGGTCCGGGCGCTGGGTCAGCATGGCGCCCATGAACAGCCCGCCCTGCGAGCCGCCGATGATGCCCAGCTTTGGCTGGCTGGTGACGCCGCGGGCGATCAGGTCCAGCGCCACGGCCTGATAGTCCTCATGGGCCCGCTGCCGGTTCTCCTGCAGCGCCGCCTGGTGCCAGCGCGGCCCGAACTCGCCGCCGCCGCGCGTATTGGCGATGACATAAACCCCGCCCCGCTCCAGCCACAGCTTGCCGACCGTGGCCGAATAGCCGGGCAGCAGCGACGACTGGAAACCGCCGTAGCCGTAAAGCAGCGTCGGGATGGACCCGTCCATGGCCATCTCGTCGCGGTGGACCACGAAATAAGGGATCATGGTCCCGTCGGCCGAGCGGGACTCGAACTGGTCGACTGTCATGCCCTCGGCGTCGAATTTGGCCGGAAGCGATTTGGTCAGGTCCGCCGCGCC
>JBBQTX010000242.1:0-3511 GCA_038234475.1 Caulobacterales bacterium
AACGTGCTGAAGGGCGAGATCACCTATCCGGCGGTCGCCGAGGCGCTGGGGATGAGCTGGAGCGACCCGTACGGGGTTTGGGCGAGAGCTTGACGACGCCGGGGTCTCGCTGCCCGGGCAGGGAGCGGGTCGCCGTCAGGCCGTGACGGCGACCCGCCCGCCAACCCCGGCGGGTGTCGTGGGAGCCCCGGCGATCTGGCGTTCAAGATCGACCTGCGCCTTGTCGGCCTCTTCCCAGTCCTCGTCAGTCGGTTTTCGCAGGGCGAAGGGAACGGCGGCCCGGATCTTGTCGTGCGCCTCGCGCAGACCGGCGATCAGGCGCTTCACTTCGTCGAAAAAGCCCTTGTCGCCGAACGCCACGGTTTCGATTTCCGTCAGCTCGTCAATCAGCTGGTTTTGAGTTGCGATATTGGCGGTGGCGTAGGCCTTTTGCGCACGCTTCATTTCAGGGTCGCCGATGGCCGAAGCCGTCTGCCCGGTCGCCCCCGCCGACGTGTCGCGGGTGTCCTCGGCGTCCGACAGGCGGCTGCGGATCATCGCCAGATCGCCGCCGCCGACATTGCGTCCGCCCGCGTCCACATAGGCCTTCACCGCCGACTTCAACTCCCTGGCCAGCTCGGCAGCCATCTTCAGTGCGGAGCGTGGATCGATCTTCATCATCAGCCCGAGCGCCTTCAGCCTCTCCTTCAACGCCTCGACGCGCCGCGAGGCCATCTCCTTGCGGACATCCTGGGCCATGCGGCTGGCCTCGCCGACGGACGCCAATAGCGGAGAGGGGTGGGTGCCGCGCGCGCCGGGCTTTTCGGGCTGCGTCAGGCGCAACAGTATCGGAGCCGCTTTTGCGGCGGTGAGCGGCGAGATCATTCTGATCCCCAGACAGTTCAGGAAGCATGGATACGCGGGGGCCGGTTTCCATAAGCTTAAGCACCTGTCCGCCTGTAAATCGCCGCGCTTTTCCTACATAAGCCCGCGATGAAGTTTCTCGACCAGGCCAAGATCTATATCCGTTCCGGCAACGGCGGGGCGGGCTGCGTGTCGTTCCGGCGGGAGAAGTTCATCCCCAACGGCGGACCCGACGGCGGCGACGGCGGCAATGGCGGCAACGTCTGGATCATCGCGGCCGACGGGCTGAACACCCTGATCGACTTTCGTTATCAGCAGCATTTCAAGGCCCCGACCGGAACCCACGGCATGGGCCGCCAGATGCACGGGGCCAAGGGCGAGGACGTCATCCTCAAGGTCCCGGTCGGCACCCAGGTGCTGGACGACGACAAGGAGACGGTGCTGCTGGACATGGACTATGTCGGCAAGGCCGAAATGCTGCTGAAAGGTGGCAACGGAGGCTGGGGCAATGTCCACTTCAAGGGCCCGTCCAACCAGGCCCCGAAATACGCCAACCCGGGCCAGGAGGGCCAGGAGCGCTGGATCTGGCTGCGGCTGAAACTCATCGCCGACGTCGGCCTGGCCGGTCTGCCCAACGCCGGCAAGTCGACCTTCCTGGCGGCGGCGAGCGCTGCGCGGCCCAAGATCGCGGATTATCCGTTCACGACGCTGGTGCCCAATCTGGGCATGGTCGACCTGTCGCCGACCGAACGGTTCGTCATCGCCGACATTCCCGGTCTGATCGCCGGGGCCTCGGAGGGCGCGGGACTGGGGACGAGGTTCCTGGGCCATGTCGAACGCTCGGGCTGCCTGATCCATCTGGTCGACGGGACCCAGGACGACATCGCCGGGGCCTATCGGATCATCCGGCAGGAGCTGGAAGCCTACGGGGCCGGCCTGGCGGAGAAGCGCGAGGTCCTGGCGCTGAACAAGATCGACGCCCTGACGCCCGAGGCGCGCGAGGAAAAGGCCGCCGAACTGGAGGCCGTCGCGGGCCGTCGGCCGATGCTGGTGTCCGGCGTCTCGGGCGAGGGCGTGACCGAACTGCTCCGCGCCGCCTGGACCGAAGTCCGCAAGGACCGCGGCGAGATCGCCCCGGCCGAGGAAGACGAGACCATCGTCGAGACTGCGGGCGGCTGGACACCATAGCGGCGACGGTTCAGCCGTGTTAGCTCCGTCGTGAGCATAACCCGCCCGCGAGCCGCGACCGCCCTTGTCCTTCTTCCATGCCGGTCCTGCCCCGCGCGCCTCCGGGCCTCGCCCAGGTGCCCTGCGCGACGGTCTGGACCTCGCGCCCGGCATGGCGGTGGGTCTGTTCGGCGGCTCGTTCAACCCGGCCCATGACGGCCACGCCCATGTCGCCGAGACGGCCCTGCGGCGGCTGGGGCTGGACCGGGTGGTTTGGCTGGTATCGCCGCAGAACCCGCTCAAGGACCCCCGCGACAGCGCGCCCCTGGCCGAGCGCATGGCCTCGGCGGCCGGGGCGGCACGGCTGGCGGCGACCGGGCCGGCGATGATCGTCTCGGACTTCGAGACCCGGGCCGGGACCCGTTGGACCGTGGATACGCTGCGGGCGCTGACGACGCGCCATCCGGGCGTGAATTTCGTCTGGTTGATGGGGTCGGACAATCTGGCCGACTTCCATCGCTGGCGCGGCTGGACCGACATCATGCGGATGATGCCGATGGCGGTGATCGCCCGGCCCGGCTCGCTGCTGGAGAGCCGCTCGGCCCCGGCGGCGCGGCGCTTCGCCGGCTTTCGGGTGGCGTCGCGCGAGGCCCGGCTGCTGCCAGGTCTGCCGGCCCCGGCCTGGACCTATCTGCGCGCGCCGCTCAACACCCGATCGTCCTCGGCCATCCGGGCCGAGGGTGGAGCCGGCCGGACGTGACGCCGCCGGGCATCCGTGATAGGGTGTTTCTTTAGTAACCTCCCCGGAGCCTTCCGCTGACCCCCTCGCCCGCGCACGATGCGCAAGACGATGCCGTTTCGAACGCGGCACACGAGATGGACGTCAACGCGCCCATCCGCTCCGAAGACGGGACATCGATCGACGGTCCGCAGGCTCCCCTCCCGCTCGGCTCAACCCCGCTCGAACAGGTCATTCTGTCGCGACTGGACGACGACAAGGCCCAGGACATCATCCTGATCGACCTGAGGGGCAAGAGCCCGATGGCCGACAGCATGATCATCGCCTCCGGGCGATCGCACCGCCACGTCGGCGCCTTGGCCGACCACCTTCAGCGCGCGCTCAAGGAACAGGGTCTGGGCAAGGTCAAGGTCTCGGGCCTGCCGCATTGCGACTGGGTGCTGCTGGATGCGGGCGATGTCATCGTCCACCTGTTCCGTCCCGAGGTTCGCGCCTTCTACAACATCGAGAAGATCTGGTCGGTCGACAGCGGCCACCGCATCGACGCGCACGCCTGATTTCCTGATTACCGGATGAAGCTGGCCGTCATCGCCATCGGCAGGCCGGGGCGAGGACCCGAGGCCATGCTGGCGGCGGACTATGCCGAGCGCACGACCCTGGCGGGGCGGGCGCTGGGACTGGGTCCGCTGGAGCTGGTCGATCTGGAACCGCGCAAGGCCGGCAAGGCGTCGGAGGCCGAGCTGATCCTCAACGCCGCCGTGG
>JBBQTX010000243.1:0-3468 GCA_038234475.1 Caulobacterales bacterium
ACGACCCAGTTGCGGCACGTCGACGGGTCCCGTCGCTGCGGCCGCCGCGCCGAATCCGGCCTCGCCGATCCGGGCCCCGGCATAGATTTTGACCCGGTCGCCGATCAGGGCAAAGCCGATGGTGACATTGGAACCGATCACACACTGCCGGCCGATCTGGACGCCCGGTCCGATCACTGCGTTGGCGCAGATCCGCGTGCCGCGTCCGACCCGCGCGCCCGCGCCCAGAACCACCCCCGGCTCGATGATGACGCACTCGCCTTCGCACACATCGGCCGGATCCGACTCCGTCAGGCCTCGGACCCGATGCAGGGCGACCGCTGCGGCCGCCCAGGCGGCATGGGGTGTGGGCGAGACAATCACCGCAGCGCCCGGCGGCACCGCGTCGAGGGCTTCGGCCGGGACGATCACGCATCCGGCCGATGTCGCCTTCAGGGCCTCCACGAACGTGCGATCGCCCAGGAAGGCCACCGCGGCCGGAGCCGCCACGGCCAGCGGGGCGACGTTGGCGATCATCCGCTCCGAACCGCGAACGACCTCGCCGCCCGAAAGGGCCGCGAGGTCGCCGACGCCGGCCGGAGCCAGGGTTTCGAAAAATCGGGCGTCGGGCGTCATGCCCCGACGCCTACTGGGCCGCTTGCGCCGGGACCGGCAGGCGGTTGAAGCCGAGGGTCGGCAGAGCCGTGTTCAGGCGCTGGATCACCGTATCGGTCACATCCATGGCGGGGTTGAGGATGAAGACGCTCTCCCGGTCCAGCAGGATGCCGCAGCCCCGCTCCTGGTAGACGGCCACCAGAATGGGCTCTACGGCCGCCGAGATCAGGCCGCGCTGTTCGGACAAGGTGTAGCGCAACTCGTCCTGACGCGTCTGCTCCAGAAGCTGGGCCTCCTGGATCCGCTGCTGCAGCGCCGCGCGGCGCGCGCCGTCCGGATCAGCGGCCTGGCCACCCTGCTGCAGGCTCTGGATCTCGGTCTGGATGGAGGCACCGTAAGGCGCGAGCTCGCCCTGGACCTCGCCGGCGAGTTGTTCCATCCGGCTCTGAACGACCTGGCCGACGGTGGACTGGGCCAGAAGGCGCTGGTTGAAAAAGACACAGACCCCGGGGATCGCGGGGCCAGGGTTCTGGGGACCCTGGGTCTGGGCGACGGCCGTCGAGCCGACGAGCGAGGCCAGGGCGAAGGCACCGATAGCGAGGAGTTTCATGGGGAACCTTTGAGGGGCCGACAGGGCCCGGCTTAGAACTGGGTGGAGGTCGAAAAGCGGAAGGTCTCGGTGCGGTCGTATTCTTCTTCGCTCAGGATCTGGCTGAAATCGAAGCGGATCGGCCCTACCGGTGCCCTCCAGTGGACGCTGAGCCCGACCGACGCCCGCAGCGACAGATCGTCGACGATGAGGGGGTCGACCAGCCCGTTGGAGCCCAGGGTGAAGCGGTCGTCGAGGACGCCAAGTGTGCCGACATCGGCGAACAGTGATGTCCGGATTCCGTATTGCTCGGGCAGGCCGTTCGGCAGGGTCAGTTCGACGCTGCCGATGGCGTAGAAGTTCCCGCCCAGGGCATCGTTGGTGGTCAGGTCGCGCGGCCCCATGCCCGCGTTCTCGAAGCCGCGGAAAGAGTTCCCGCCCTTGAAGAAGCGATCGTTGATGCGAACCGCGTCGCCGTTCCAGCCAGCGACATAGCCGGAAGAGCCGGCGACCGTAACGACCCAGCTGGGCGTGATGCCGTAGTAGACCGTCGCGTCTACCTCGGTCTTGACGAAGTTTACGTCGCCGCCCAGGCCGGCGAAGTCTTGGCGGATCGACCCGGTCCACCCCCGCGTGGCGCGGATGGGATCGTTCCGCCTGTCCACGAAAAGAGTATAGCCGACGGAGGAATTCAGCGACGCCCCCACCTGTTCACACAGGGCCCGCGACCCAAACCCGCTCACGTCGCAGGAGCCGCCTGGGACGACGACCTCGTCGTCCTTGATGAAATAGCGGGTCGAGAGGCGGCTGTAGCCGTTAAGGGGATAGGTCAGGCGCAGGCCTGCCCCGGTCGACCGGAAGTCAAACGAGGACTCCTCCTGGAAATCAAAGCGCGTATGGAACAGGTCGAAGCCCGCGCCGATGTCCCGACCAAGGAACCGGGGCTCGGTAAAGCGGAAATCGATCTGCTGGCGCAGCGAACCCCATTCAAGCCGCGCCACTACGTTCTGACCACGGCCGCGGAAGTTTCGTTCAGAAATTCCCAGGTTGACGACGAAGCTGTCCACCGAGCTGAAGCCGGCTCCGACCGAAAGCTCACCAGTGGGCTGCTCCTCGACGGTGACATTGACAATCGACCGGTCGGGTGCCGCGCCACGGCTTTCCTCGATCGTCACCTCCTTGAAGAAGCCGAGGCCGCGCAGGTTGTTGCGCGACCGCTCCACCAGGGTTCGATTGAAGGCATCCCCTTCAGTCAGCATCAGCTCGCGCCGGATCACCGGGTCGATCGTCCGGGTGTTGCCGATGACGTTGATGCGATCGACATAGACGCGCTGGCCCTCGGACACGTTGAACGTGACGTCGACGGTGTCGGTCTCGGCATTCGGCCGATAGGTCGGATTGATGTCGACGAAGGCGTAGCCCGCCGATCCCGCAGCGAAGGTCAAGGCGTCGACCGAGCTCTCGATCTTGTCGCTTTCATACAGGTCGCCGGTCCGGATCGGCAGCAGCAGCTCGAGGAAATCCGCATTCAGTCGGTCGTTTTCAGTCACGACCTGGATGTCGCCGAAATTGTAGCGGTCACCCTCGTCGACCGTCAGGGTCATGGCGAACGCGCTGTCGTCCGGTGCCAGTTCGGCGACCGCCGAGACGATGCGGAAATCATAATAGCCGCGGTTAGTGTAGAACTTGCGCAGCTGCTCGCGGTCGAAATCCAGGCGGCCTGGATCGTAATTGTCGTTCTTGGTGAACAGCCGCCACCAGGCCGACTGTTTGGTCACCATGACCTCGCGAAGCGCGCTGTCGGAGAAAGCCTCATTGCCCAGGAAGGTGATCGACTGGACGCCCGTCTCGGGGCCCTCGTCGATTTCAAACACGACATCGACGCGGTTCTGTTCCAGCTGAACCAGCTTGGGCGTCACGGTCGCGGAAATGCGTCCCGATAGCCGGTAGAGCTCGATGATCTTGCCCACATCCGGCGGGGCGCGGGCGCGGGGGTAGATACCACGCGGCCCGATTGTCACTTCCTCGGTCAGCTTGTCTTCGCTGATCGCGCTGTTCCCCTCGAACACCACCTGGTTGATGATCGGGTTCTCGACGATACGGACGACGAGGTCGCCGTTCTCCTGCAGGCCGATCTGGACGTCGGCGAACAGTTGGGTCCGGTCCAGAGTGCGGATCGCGACAGCCAGGATCACCGCATCGATCGTGTCGCCGGGCTGGATCGGCAGATAGGACAGGACCGTGGTTTGGTCGATCCGCTGGTTGCCCTGGATCAGGATGCGGCT
>JBBQTX010000244.1:0-3444 GCA_038234475.1 Caulobacterales bacterium
CAGCTGACCTACGGCTTTGGCAAGGCCACCATCCTGGCCGCCCTGGCCAACGCCCTGCTGCTGATCTTCGCCTGCGGAGCCATCGCCTTCGAGGCGGTCCAGCGCCTCGCTGACCCCGCACCGGTCCAGACCGGCATCGTCATGATCGTCGCCGGCATCGGGTTCGTCATCAATCTGGGGACGGCGCTGATGTTCATGCGCGACCAGCATACGGACCTGAACGCCCGGGGGGCCTATCTGCACATGATGGCCGACGCGGGCGTCTCGATCGGCGTCGTCATCTCCGGGGCCATCATGATGGTCAGCGGCTGGTCGATCCTCGATCCGCTCGTCTCGCTCGCCATCGTGGGCGTGATCCTGTGGGGCACATGGGGCCTGCTCAAGGAGTCCGTCGGCCTCGCCATGGACGCGGCACCGCCCTCGATCGACGTCGCGGCGGTTCGCGAAGCCCTCGCCGCCCTGCCCGGTGTCCGTGCCATCCACGACCTGCACATCTGGAACCTGTCCACGACCTCGACGGCGCTGACCGCCCATCTTGTCCACGACCGGGGCGACCCCCACGCCCTGCTGGCCGAGGCGCAGGCCCTGGCCCGCACCTTCAGCATCGCCCACACGACGCTGCAGCTCGAAACCGACGTCATGCCCGATTGCCCGGACTGCTGAGCGTTTTCCCTCTCCCGTTGGGAGAGGGCTTGAGCGCCCGGGAGCCGTCAGGCGATCGGTCTTGCGCGAAAGGGTGAGGGTCGGATGCCAACCGGCGAGGCACGCCCCTCACCCTTTCGGCTGGCGCATCGCTACGCTCTGCGAGCCTCAAGCCCTCTCCCGGCGGGAGAGGGACTTCCATTCCCCCGTCCCACCCGCCATCTACCGCCCATGACCGACACCCGTATCCCCGTCACCGTCCTCACCGGCTATCTCGGCGCGGGCAAGACCACCCTTCTGAACCGCATCCTCACCGAGGACCACGGCAAGCGCTACGCCGTCATCGTCAATGAGTTCGGCGAGATCGGCATTGACAACGACCTTGTCGTCGGGGCCGACGAGGATGTGTTCGAGATGAACAACGGCTGCGTCTGCTGCACGGTGCGCGGCGACCTGATCCGCGTCGTCGCCGGCCTGATGAAGCGCCAGCGCCCCGGCGCTCCGGCCTTCGACGCCATCATCGTCGAGACCACAGGCCTGGCCGACCCCGGCCCGGTGGCCCAGACCTTCTTCGTCGACGAGGACGTCAAGGCGAAGACGAAACTGGACAGCGTCACAACTCTGGTCGACGCCCGGCACGTCATGGCCCGCCTCGACGATTCGAAAGAGGCCCGCGAACAGGTCGCCTTCGCCGACCGCATTATCCTCAACAAGATCGATCTGGCATCGGAGGATGAACTGGTCGCGGTCGAACAGCGGCTGCGCGCGCTGAATCCGCTGGCCCCCATCACCCGCGCCGAACGGGCCAATGTGCCGATCGACCAGGTCCTCGGCCTCGGCGGCTTCGATCTCGAGCGCATCCTCGACATCAACCCGGAGTTCGCCAGGCCTGGCTCTGGCCCGGGCCATGGCGAAGACGGCCACGTGCATGACGAACACTGCGGCCATGACCATCACGACCACGGTCCGCGCGGCCACGACCACGGCGACGACATCAAGGGCATTTCCCTGTCGCTCGACCGCCCCATGAACGGCGTCCGCTTCACCCAGTGGCTGGACCAGCTGCTGGGCCAGCAGGGCCAGAACATCCTGCGCGCCAAGGGCATCATCGACGTCCAGGGCGAGGACCGCCGCCTGGTCTTCCAGGCCGTCCACATGATCCTGGAGGGCGACCTGCAGCGCGACTGGGGGCCGGACGAACGCCGCTGGAGCCGCGCCGTCTTCATCGGCCGGGACCTCGACGAGGCGGCGCTGAGGGCCGGGTTCGATAGCTGTGCGGCTTGAAAGTAAGGCAGTTTTGCCTTACCTTTTGATCCGGAGATTTCTGTGATTGCCCTGACGCTCACCGCCAAGAACCAACTCACCCTCAGGAAGGAAGTCGTGAAACACCTCGGCCTCAAACCCGGCGACAAGGTCGAAGTGGACCTGCGGCCTGGGGCACGGGTTGAACTGTCCGCACAGTCGGTCAAGACCGGCAAGATTTCTGACGCTTTCGGCTTCCTGAAACGGGATGGTCAGGTCGCACTGACAATCGAGGAGCTCAACGACGCGATCGCCGAGGCCGGTGCGAAAGCAGGCATGCGCGGGCTGTGAGGATCACAGCCGACACCAGTCTGCTGGTTCGCGTTCTTGTGCAGGATGACCCCGAACAGGCCCTTAGAGCCGAGCAGGAACTCAGTCAGGCCGTCGTCGTCGCCTTCACGCTTCCGGCGTTATGTGAACTCTGCTGGGTTCTGTCCAACACCTACCGCTACGGGAACAGTGACATCGCCCAGAGTCTTCGTCTTCTGATCGGTGGTGAAACCGCCCTACTGGATCAGGCGGCGGTGGAGGCGGGGCTGGTCATGCTTGATGGAGGAGGTGATTTCGCCGATGGCGTCATCGCTCATCTGGGCAGGTCCATGAATGCGGAGACGTTCGTTTCTTTTGACCGCGACGCCGTGAAACGCCTGAACATCTGTGGCCATGCTGCCCGGCTGCCCGTCTGACCCGGAACAAAATCATGACCCGGACCGCCCTCATCGTCGGAGCCTCGCGCGGTCTCGGCCTCGGCCTTGTCGCCGAATATCTGTTGCGCGGCTGGACCGTCATCGCCACCGTTCGCGATGAAACGGGCAAGGCGGCGCTGGTAGCCCTGCCCGGTGCCGGGAGCCTGACCGTCCTGCACGCCGACGTCACCGCCGACCACGACATCGGTCGGCTGGCGGAACTGGTCGAAGGCCCGCTTGATCTCCTGTTCGTCAACGCCGGGATCATGGGGCCGGGTAACATGACCACCGCCTCTGCAACCGAGATCGACCGGGTCATGCAGACCAATGCCTTTGGTCCCGCCCGCCTCGTCTGGGCCCTGATCGACAGGGTGACCGAACAGACCGGCGTTGTCGCCCTGATGTCGACCGGCATGGGTTCGATCACCGACAATACCTCCGGCGGATACGACGTCTATCGCGCCTCCAAGGCCGCCCAGAACATGCTGGCCCGCAGCCTGTGGATCGGCCCGGGCAGGGCACGCGGCGTCACCGTCCTGTCGGTCAATCCCGGCTGGGTCCGCACCGACATGGGCGGCGCAGGGGGCCAGATCGACGTTGAGACCTCGGCGCGCGGCATGGCCGATCAGATCGCAGCCAATGCCGGCGGGCACGAGCACCGCTTCATCGGCTGGAACGGTCTGGAGCTGGCCTGGTGACCCACATCGATCCGACACGGGACGCCATGGCCGCCTTCCGCGGCCTGCCGGCCGACCGGCCCATCGCCATGATCAACCTGCTGCGCTTCAAGCCAGCGGCCGACTATCCGGCCGAT
>JBBQTX010000245.1:0-3428 GCA_038234475.1 Caulobacterales bacterium
GGTCCCGAAGCGGGACGACCGGAGCGCCTGAAGCCATGTTCGAGTTCGGCCGAGACTTGCGAAAGCTGTTCGAGAAGGCGCGCGAGAGCGACGACCTCGGCTGGCTGGAGCTGATCGGCGTCGATCTGCTGGAGGCGGAGGCGACGCGCGAGACGACCGACGCGGGCCGGGTGTCCTGCGCCCGCCCGTTCGAGAGCGGGTTGCGGGCCTCGGCCCTGTGGCGCGAGCACGCCCGCCGGACCGGCCGGCGCACCAGCCTGGACCGCGCGGCCGGCGCCGCCTCGGAGGCCGCCCGAAACACCCGCACGCCAGACCAGACCGCCGCCGCCGCGATCGAGTCCGGCGAAATCCACCTGTTGCGGTTCGACCTGTTCGGCGGCCCCGAAAAGCTGACGGCGGCGCTGGGCGATGTCCAGTCGCTGACGGCCGAGCGGCCCGCGACCCGGTCCTGGGCGGCGGCCCTGCACGCCCGGCTGACGGCGCGGCGGGCCCGTCTGTCGGGCGACGCCGGGGCCATGCTGGACGCCGCGGCCCTGCTGGACGCCGCCCTGCACGGGGCCCGGGGCCTGCCCCCGACCGTGAGCGACGACCTGCGGCTGGACCGGGCGGCGCTGGCGCTCGAGGCCGGGGTGGCGCGGCGCGATCCGCGCCTGCTGGACCAGGCCGGGCGAGATCTGCAGGCGCTGGTCGTCACCGCCTCGCCGGACTATCGGCCGCTGACCCGCGCCCGGGCCCTGGCCCTGGCCGGAGCCGGGCTGATGGCGCTGGCGCGTCTGGCCCGGGACGAGGCGGCGACCGCCCAGGGCCAGGCCCTGTTCGACGCCGCCGCCGACCAGTTCACGCCCGACCACAGCCCGCTGGACTGGGTGGCCGTGCAACTGATCCAGGCGCAGGGCGACATCGCCCTGTCGCCCCTGACCCAGGCCGAGGCCCTGACCCGCGAGCCGGGTCTGGTGCTGGGGGCGCTCGCCCGCGAACGCCGCCTGGCCGCCGAGATCGCGCTTGCCGAGGCCATGGGCGACGTCGCCGCCCTGACCGGTCTGGAGGCGATCGTGCGTGGAAGGCTGGCGGAACGCTCGACCCCGCTGGACTGGGCCGCGGACCAGATCGGCATGGCGCAACTGGCGCTGGCCCGGTCGCGGCTGACCGCGACCCCGGCCCGCGCCGTCGGCCTGATGCTGGCCGAAGCCATGGAGACGGCCCGCGAATGGGGCGCGCCGGCCCTGGTGCAGCGCGCGGTGATGGCGATGCCGGAGCCGGCGGCGGCCTAGGGAGCGGAGGCTTTGTCTTCCTAGCCGCCCAGCGCCACGAACCCGCCGTTGCCGAACCCTTGCTTGCCATAGCGCATCGGCGAGCCGTCCTCGGCCATGACCCGGCCGCCCGCCGCTTCCAGCACCGCCTGCCCGGCCGCCGTATCCCATTCCGAGGTCGGACCGGTGCGCGGATAGGCGTCGAATCGCCCCTCGGCGATCAGGCAGAATTTCAGCGAGGAATCCGTGCCCTGCCACTGCACGCAGCCGTGGCGCGAGGCCAGCCGTTCGGCCTCGGCGTCGGTCATGGAATGGCTCATCACCGCGACGGGCGAGGCAGGCCGGTCGCGGACCTTGATCGCCTGCCAAGCCTCGCCGAAGCGACGCCGGAAGGCCCCGCCGCCGGACGGGCCGCTGCGCCAGGTGGTGGCGGTGGCCGGGGCGGTGACCACGCCGGCGACCGGCCGGCCCTTGTGGATCAGGGCGATGTTGACGGTGTAGCTCTCGCGGCCCTCGACGAAGCCGCGCGTGCCGTCCAGCGGATCGATCAGCCAGAACCATTCCGCCGCCACGTCAGGCGCACCGTCTGCGGCCACGGCCTCCTCGGCCACGGTCTGCAGACCGGGCGACAGTTCGGCCAGTCGGGCGAGGATCAGGGCCTCGGCCTCCTGGTCGGCGCGGGTGACGGGGCTGTCGTCGGCCTTGATCTCGGCGACGACGCCGGAGCGCCAGTAGGGAAGGATGACGCGGGCGGCGTCCTCGGCGATGTCGGCCAGGGTTTCGGCCAGGGCACCGGATTTCAGTCGCCGGATCAGATCGGCGGTCGGGCGTTTACTCATTCCGGCTGGATTAGACCATCGGACCGGTTTCGCGAACCGGCAAATCAGGTCAGCGTCCGCCGGCGCTCCGACCCTTGTCCCCAAAGGCCCGATGACCGACCCTGTTTCCCCCTCCGCGCTTCCCGACGGTCAGGCCTTGGCGGCTCTCGTCGCCGGCAAGCTGTGCCACGACTTCATCAGCCCGGCGGGCGCGATCAGTTCAGGCCTCGACCTGCTCAAGGACCCGACGGCGCAGGACATGCGCGATGACGCCATGGCCCTGATCGAGGCCAGCGCGAAGAAGATGATCGCGCTGGTGGCCTTCGCCCGCGTGGCGTTCGGGGCCGCAACCTCGTCGGAACGATTCTCGGGCGCCGAACTGGGCGGATTGGTCGCGGACCTGACCGGGGGCGGACGGGCGACGCTGGACTGGCAGGTCGACAACGACAGCTATTCCAAGGCCGAATCGCGGGCCTTGGTGAACCTGGGCTATCTGACCGTCGCGGCCCTGCCGTCCGGTGGCGCGGCCACGGTCACCACGCGGCGGGACGGCACCGGCCTGGTCATCGAGGGCCGGGCCGAAGGGGCCCGTGCCCGCCTCAAGGGCGAGGCCTTGGCCGGGATGTCGGGCCAGCCGCTGACCGACGGCCTGCAGGGCCAGTGGATCCAGCCCTACTGGCTGTGGCTGACCGCCCACGACGCCGGCGGCACCCTCGACGTCGAGGCCGAAGAGGGCCGGGTCGTCCTCAGGGCGCAGATGCCTAACTGAGGTTTAAGCGGGTTCCCCAAGGACTCGTTAACCGGAGCGGGGCGATTATGGAGCGCCGCAGAGACGGGCGTCGCGTGGCGTCTCGAGCATTGGAACCGGACCTTTGACCCCCAGAACCTGTCTGATCGTCGATGACAGCCGGATCATCCGCAAGGTTGCCCGCCGCATCGTCGAAGGCTTGGGCTTCGAGGTCGACGAGGCCGCCGACGGGGCAGAGGCGCTCGCCTTCTGCGCCGGGGTCATGCCCGAGGTGATCCTGCTGGACTGGTCGATGCCGGTGATGGACGGCATGACCTTTCTGCGCCGCCTGCGCACCCTCCCCGGCGGGACTGGCCCCAAGGTCCTTTTCTGCACCATCGAAACCCGCGCCGAACGGATCGCCGAGGCCCTGTCCGCCGGTGCCGACGACTATGTGATGAAGCCGTTCGACGGCGAAATCCTGACCTCCAAATTCGCCGAAGTCGGGGTGGTCCAGACACCATGACCTCGCCATGACCCTCGAGGATTTCGATCGCCTGCAGTCCCTGATGGCCTCGCGCGCCGGCCTCAGGTTGACGCGCGACCGGATGAAGCTGGCCGAGCACCGGCTGG
>JBBQTX010000246.1:0-3428 GCA_038234475.1 Caulobacterales bacterium
AGCGCGCGGCTGTCAGGGGTGTCGGCGATGAGCGCGGTGCGCGATCTGATCGTCTCGGACGAACTGCAGGCGCGCACGCGGACGGCCCTGTCGAACTTCGTGCGCGACATTGATCGCTGGCGGACCTTCGCCCAGACCACGACCCACTGGGAACTGACCGAGACGGTGCTCGAGGAGAGCGGCTATACCGACATGCAGAAGGCCGATCGGGCGACCGGCCAGACGCGGCTGGATAACCTCAAGGAGCTGACGCAATCCATGCAGGCGTTCGAGACCCTGCCAGCCTATCTGGAGCATGTCTCGCTGGTGATGGACCTGGATCGCGGCGGGTCCGACGACGCGGTGCAGATCATGACGCTGCACGGGTCCAAGGGGCTGGAGTTTCCACTGGTCTTCCTGCCGGGCTGGGAAGAAGGCGTCTTCCCCAGCCAGCGCAGCATCGACGAGAAGGGCGAAAAGGGCCTCGAGGAGGAACGCCGGCTGGCCTATGTCGGCGTCACCCGGGCCAAACAGGACGCGCGGATTTCCTTCGCCGCCAACCGGCTGGTCTACGGCCGCTGGACCTCGCAACTGCCCAGCCGCTTCGTCGACGAGTTGCCGATCGACCACGTCGAGGCCGAGAGCGACACCGGCTACTATGGCGTCACGCCGGGCATGAAGGACGCCAAATCCCGCTGGGACGAGATGCCGACCTTCGGGGCCGGCTATTCCTCGCCCGGCTGGAAGCGGGCCCAATCCTTCACGGCGGCGCGGGCACCGGCGGCGCAGACGGCCCGGCACACGCTGATCGAGGGGGATGGAAGGCTGGTCGCGACCGCGGACCCGAAGGCGGGCGGCGGCTGGTCAAAGGGCGAGCGGGTGTTTCACCAGAAGTTCGGCTATGGCGCGGTGACGGGGATCGAGGGCAACAAGCTGCTGGTGGCGTTCGAGAAGGCGGGCGAGAAGAAGGTGATCGATACGTTTGTGGAAAAGGCTTGAACGAACGGCTCGGTAGGTTGTGGTGACGGCGTCACAATCTTGGATTGTTCTCGTTGGCTCCTTGACTGACACTGTGCGACACTTCGAGCCATGGCGACCTTCACGCTCAAGCTGGACGACGACACGCTTCGGAAGCTGACCGAGGCGGCCAAGCGGATTGGCGTGACCCCGGAGCGTCTCGCCGAGATGACGCTGGAGTCGCTGTTGCTCAACGGCGATGACTTTCACGGGTCAGCCCGAGAGGCTGCGGGGGTCGGTGAGCCCGCCCGCGCCTGGGCAGGCGAGGCGGAGGAAGCGGGCGTAACGGGCGACCAGCTGACGACATCCGACGACTATGCCGGCCCATTCGTTGATCTCGACGAAGCTCTGGATGTCTTCAGCGCCGAGTTGAACCGTCGGCGGCAGAGCTTGGCCGGTTGAAAGTCTTTCTGAGCCGACAGGCGAATCTGGACCTGATGGCCCGGATCGATTGGCTGGCTGGCTGCACTATCGCCCTCGGCATCCGTGAAGGATGAAGTAGCAATCCACGATCATCTGAAGATGCTGGCGGTGTTCACGTCGGTTGGTCGGGCAATCAATCCGGAGGAGCGCAAACTCGTGATTCCATTTGGCCGGGCCGGGTTTGTCGCCATCTACAGGATCGAACCGGACCGCGTGGTGATCGGGCGCATCTTTCACAGCCGTCAAAACCGCACCTGACCCGCACCCCCAACCCTTCGTTAAGCCCGTTGCCCGACCCTGCATCGGTGTCCGAATCCCGTCCAGCCGACGTCTTGACCGAGCCCGCCCCCAGCCTGTGGGAGCGGGTGATCTGCGGCGTGATCGTCGCCATGATGACGGGAGCCCTGATCGGGCCGGTGTTCGCGCCCTTGCAGGAAGAGACACCGGTGCTGAGGCTGGTCTGGCTGCCGGCCTATGCGGCCATCGTCGGACTGCTGCTGTTCCGGATCGATCGGCTGTGGCGGGCGTGGCCGGCGATGATCGCCATCGCCGCACTCGTCGGCCTGGCCTTCGCCTCGCGCTACTGGTCGATCGATTTCGCCACCACCATGCGCCGGGTCATCGCCCTGGGGATCAGTTGCGGTTTCGCCCTGTATCTCGGGGCGGTCTTTCGCGGACCGCATCTGCCGCGGCTGCTGATGCACACGGCCCTGTTCATGGCGGTCGGCAGCCTGGTGATGGTCTTCGCCTTCCCCGCGATCGGCGTGCACCAATATGACAACGCCGGCCTGTGGCGCGGCCTCTGGTACGAGAAGAACCAGATGGGGGCGGTGATGGTGATCGGGGCGACGGCCGCAGCCGCCTGTCTGGCCTCGCCGGACCCACGGCGTCTGCTGCCGGCGCTGGCGCTGATCCTCTCCAGCGGACTGGTGCTGGCGACCCAGTCCAAGACCTCGTTGCTGTGTCTCATGGTGGCCTTGGGCCTGATCGGCGGGTTCTGGTCGTTGCGGCGCGGCGGTGCGGCCTTTTCGGTCATCGCGATCTGGTGCGCCGTGGTTCTGACCGGCTTCGGTATCTGGGTCTGGGACACCCATTCGGTGGCAGTGCTGGAAGCGCTGGGCAAGGACCCGTCGCTGACCGGCCGGACCGAGATCTGGGACGCCCTGATGCGCAAGGTCGCCGACCGGCCCTGGACCGGTTACGGCTACGGGGCCTTCTGGGGCCGGATCGGGGAGTCGGTGCCCGCCGACTGGGTGCGCAAGGAGACGGGCTGGATCGTGCCGTCTGCGCACAACGGCTGGATCGACCTGCTGGTCGAACTGGGCTGGCCGGGGGCGGTGCTGGTCGGGGTGTTGATCGCCGGGACCGCTCTGATCGCCGTGCTGCGGTCGATGCGAGCGGGTTTGCGCGAAGGCTGGTGGGGGCTCGGCTTCCTGGGGGCCTTCGTCGTTCTCAGCCTGTCGGAAAGCATATTGATGTCCCACCAGGGCCTGCCGTGGCTGCTGTTCCTGGCGGTGATGACCCGGGCGGTGCTGCCGTCGCCCGCGCCCGCCGTGGCCCCGCTTGCGGCGAGGCCGCGCGGGGCCTACCAGAGGCGTCCCCGAATCGACGCATGCTTTGGCCATGGTTCAGTCCGCCGTCCCTTCCCTGTTCGATGACATGCCGGAGCCGGAGCGACCGGCACCCGTGCCCGCGCCCGATCCGGCGCTGACGCCGCAGGCCACCGCGCGCCGCATTGAGGCCGTGACCGTTCCGGCTCCACAGACCCCCTCGCCCGTCCACGACGAGCGGGCGTCCGCGCCGCCGCTTGCCGGAAACTACTCCGCCTCGTCCATCGAGGTGCTGGAGGGGCTGGAGCCGGTCCGCAAACGCCCCGGCATGTATATCGGCGGCACCGACGAGCGGGCGATGCATCACCTGTTCGCCGAGGTGCTGGACAACGCCATGGACGAGGCCGTGGCCCGTCACGCGAAGCTGATCACGGTCGATCTCGACGCCGATGGCTGGCT
>JBBQTX010000247.1:0-3418 GCA_038234475.1 Caulobacterales bacterium
CGTATATCGCGGCCTCGACGGGGATCAGCCCGGCTTCGGCGGTCGTGCGCCGACGGACATCGGCAAACACCTGGCCGGCGGGGACGTTGGCGCCCGCCTCGACGACGTAGAGATAGGGCGAGTTCTCCTCGATCGAACCCAGGTCGATGGCACCGTAGTTCAGCGTCCCGGCGTTGATCAGGGTGAATCGCGTCGGTGCGCTGAGCAGCGAGATGAAGCGGACGCCCAGGCCAGCGCCGGAGGTCAAAGTCGCCGTCCCCGCGACGTTGAAACCGCCCGACGTGCCGTTGGCCGGATCGAGGGTGATGATCAGGTCGCTCGTCGCGCCGACATTGAGGCTGGAAATGTTCAGCAGCGAGGTGTGTCGGGCATCCAGGGTGCCGTTGGTCACATTGATCGCCAGATTGCCGTCGCTGTCGGACAGCGCCCCGCGCACCACGGCCCCGCCGGTGATCGACAGCGTATCGGAACCGGCACCGAAGCTGATGTCGCCCAGGACCAGACCATTGCGGATATCGACCACGTCTGCGCCACTGCCCAGCCGGATCGCGCCGAACAGGATGGGCTCCGCGCTGTCAGGCACGCCGTCGCCATCGGTGTCCGGGTCGAGCGCGCTGGCGACGCCGGCGATGCCGGTCTGCAGGAACGTCACGCCGGTCGTGTTGGCGCTGACGTTGATCGCGGTCGTCGAGCCGGTGATGGGGTCGCCCGCGGCGTTCGGGTTCAACGTGGCCTGGATAGACCGGGTATTGGTGATGGACGTCAGCGAGCCGCTCAGGTCCTGGATCGCGGTCACCACCGCCGCCCCGCCGCCGGAGGACGCCAGGATCGATCCGTTGTTGGTGAAGCTGGTCAGGGACGCTCCCGCCTCGACGCGGATCGCGTTCACGGTGGACGCCAGGCTGGTGGCCGCGCCGGCGGTGATAGTGCCCGAGTTGAAGAACTGGGGCGTCGTGGCACCCACGCCGAAGCGGAAGGCGATGGCGTTGGCGTCGCTCGCCAGGGCCACGACCGTGCCTTCGTTGCGCACGCCACCGTCGATCGTGACCGTCCGGCCCGGATTGCCGCCGAACACCACGGCATTGGCGTTGATGCCTTCCGACACCACGGTCGTGCCCGACAGGATCCGACCGTAGAGGCCCTGACCCGTGATGGTGCCACGGTTGATGAAGCCGAAGGCGTTGTCGCCGGTCCCGGCCACGCCCAGGGTCACCGACTGGGACGTCGAACCGACGAGCACCGCCGGGGCCGCGCCGAAGCTGTTGATGTTCGCTGTACCCTCGGTCGCATCGAGAAAACCGTCGCCGTCCTCGTCGGTATTGGCTGGAACCGTGTCCACCGGCGGCCGATCAAAAACCACGCCTCCGGCGACGCTGGCGCCGATAATGACCGCCGGCCCGCCTTGAAGCCGGTCCTCGACTTCGAGGCCGGCCTCGAAGGCGCTGTTGCCCAATCCCGTGTAGCGATAGCCGCTGGCGCTGATGTCGCCCTGCAGCGTCAATCGACCGCCGACGTCGCCACCGATCGAAACCGCCGAAGCGTTGGCACCTCGGGCCTGAACCGTGCCCAGCAGGGCGACGTTGCCGCTGACGCTGCCGGTGGTGCGGACGGCGATGGAGTTGTCGCCGAACACCCGGATGTTGCCTTGGCTGGTCAGGTTGCCGATCAGGCCGGACTCGACCGAGATGCCGTAGGAGTTGTTGCCGTCGACCGAAATCACGCCTGTCGTGCCGACCACCAGATTGCCGGTGACCGGCGCGCCGGCCGCATAGCGGATGCCGTAACGCCCGGTGCCCGTGGCCCACGGGCCGTCGATGTCGCCGTCATTATCTGTGTCGGGGTAGGTACCGATCGTATCGCCGATGGAGATACTGCCATTGACCGTGACGTTCGACGTCAGGCCGGGATTGACCAGGACCCCCGTGGCGCCGTCTGCGGCCGTCGCCATCAAAATTGATCCGCCCGAGTCGATGGTCACATTGTCGTTGGTATCGACGGTCACCGCGACACCGGACGAGACCGCAATGCTTCCGCTGCCGCTGAACCGGATGTCGTCCGGGCCCGATCCCGTGGCGTTGGACGTCGTGATCGGCGTCGTTCGCGCGGTCGAGATCACGACCTCGGCCATCGCGCCCGATGCGGCCAGCAGGGGAGCGATCGCAACTGCGGTCGCGAGTAGAATACGCATTCAGAAGAAACCCCTGTGGACGATACGCGCAGAGTCGCCGACGTCCCTCTATCAGGGACCATGCCAGCCCGCTCCAAGTTTCTCGAATTTGAGGCGAATGCAAGGCCTAAGGCAGGGCCGGCTGGTGGTCTGGAAGCGGAGCTATTGCGAAAGTCGCTATCAAGGTGATATCGTTTTCATATCGACTTTGGAGGACCTTATGTCCACAACCCACTCCCGCTCCACTGAACATCCCGCGTCCACCGTCAACGGCATCCTGATGCTGCTGCTGGGCCTGGCGTTGATCCTCGCCGCGCCGCTGGCGATCGGGTTCGATCCTGACAACGTCCCGAAGGTCGTCGCCGGTTTCGCCTCGGCGACTGTCGGCCTGATCCTGATCTGCGGCCTCTACGCGCTCCAGCCGAATGAAGGCATGGCCATCATGTTGTTCGGGGCCTATCGCGGCACCGACCGCAAGACCGGCCTGCGCTGGGTCCTGCCTTGGTACAGCCGCAAGAAGATTTCCCTGCGCGTTCGCAATCTGACCAGCGACAAGCTCAAGGTGAACGACAAGCGCGGCAGCCCCATCGAGATCGCGGCCAAGCTCTCGGCCCGTCGTCTGATCGTCAAGGGAGCCGTGGGCATGGTGGAAAGCGCCTTGGCGGACCTCAATGAGCGCGGCGTGGTCGATCTGGATGAAGACCGCAAGGCCGCCATGGTCTCCAACCTGCTGGCGGTCCTGTGCGCCGACCGCGAGGCCCAGCCCGTCGTCAATACCGGCACCCTGTACGGCTGACGTGGCGCGGCCTCGCAAACCCTTCCTGATGCGGGCGTCTCCGGGCGTGATGGCGGCGGTCGAGCGATTGGCCGCCGCCGAGCTGCGCTCGGTCAACGCCCAGGTCGAAACCCTGCTGCGGGAAGCGCTTCATCGCCGCGGAATCACCCCGTCGAACGATGCGCCGCCTGCGGATGATGCTTGAGCTTGACGATTTCCGGGTCTAGGGCGCGGACATGGTGAAGTCGCACATGTCCAAGGTCCGCAAGGCCCGTCGCATTCAGAAGCGGGTCAAGCGCGTTGGTGCGTCCAGCATCAGCGAAGCGGAGCGCGAACTCATGAGCCTCGCCGGACTGGAGGTTCAGGAGGGCGAGCTGCGCCTGATCCCCGGCTGGGACGAGGAGGTTTCTGACACCCTGGCCGCCACCAAGGCGGCCGGCGACGACGGCCGTCCGCGTCTGATCGACACCACCATG
>JBBQTX010000248.1:0-3407 GCA_038234475.1 Caulobacterales bacterium
TCGACACAGCGAACGCCGGGTGTGAAGCCCGGCGAGGCGCGGCCCTGCTGAATGATGCGCTGCGCCTGGTGGCCGAAGGTGTCGGCGGGCTGGGACTGCAGCACCTCGACGTTGCCGATCGCCCCCCAGGTCGCGATGTCGAAACGGACGATCGCCCACCCCTCGACACCGCGACGAAGGAAGGCCCGGGGGAATTGCAGGTGGCCGGGGGTGTAGCGTGCCCGGACCTCTGCCGGACATGATTGGAGGATGTCTCCGGTCGGCTCCGGGTCCGGCGCATCAGTCTGGGGGGGCCCGCTGCGGCCAAAGCTGACGATACAGCCTGACCGGGACGAACCCGGACGGAACCGGGTTGCGGACACCGAGCGGCGGCCTTCGGCATCGAAGTCGGCATCGCCGGTCGAGTCGAGGGTCGACACCGCCTGGGTCGTTCCATCGGATGAAATCTCGAAACGAACGACGGTCCATGCCCGACCGCCCGGCCGCACAGATCCCCGGCTCAGGTCCGGATAGGCCGCCACATCGAGCGCGGGCAGGGTCAGGCAGTCCGGTGAGAGCAGGGCGCGGACGGTCTGGCGCACCGGGTCGCTCGCCCGGGCGGTGCCAAACCCTCGCGCGAGCCGGGCGGGTTGGGCGTCGGTCAACAGCGTCAGGGAACGATGGACTGTAAGCCGGCAATCACCGCGCGCGCCCCCGGCGAAACGCGAGACCGCCAGCGCGGCCTTGGCCTCGTCGTCCCAGTAACCGATCCCGATGCTGCCGCGCCTGATGGACGGTCCCCGAATGTCCCGGGGTCGACCGTCGGCGTCGATCGTGAAGAACAACTCCATGTCCTGGGCATAGACCGACCGGTCCGCACCTTCAGAGGCCGTCGGGAGCAGGACGGAGTCCATCGATTCCGCATGAAGTGCAGTAAGCGTCTCGCCGTCGCACGTCGCCTCGCCGTATTGCTCGGCGACGGCAGAGGGGGCCGTTGGGCGTGATTCCGGCGGTACTGACACGACAGGCGGCGTCTGTGCCGAAGCGACGCCGCCAGCCAGAGATGCTACCACGCACAGGCCGAGAAAGAGAGTTCGCATGGACTGGCCCTACTGATTGCCAGCGCAATCTAGGGGGGCAGGCACGGCAAAGTCCACGACCAGAATGTGAAAAGTCCATCAGATTGGGCGATTGTGATCGCCAACCCCCGACGCCGGAATTGAGCGAGGGGACGCAAGTCCGGGCGAACCGGTGCTCACGTCCCCTCGCCAAGTCCGGGTTGGACTTGGCCATTGAGGTTCAGAACCCTGGCCTTGCACCCGCGAGGCGAACCTCGACGATGGTCGGCTGTATCCTGTCGCGCTCAGGGTCTCCGGCGTTCCACGGGGTCGAGCCCCGCGTCGTCCATCGATCCCGATCCGGTTCTCCGTGGACCGTGAGGCCGAAGCCTGCGTGTCCGGGAGCCTTGATCCTGCCCCTCGTGCCTCGCCTCCGAAGAGGTCTGGTCGCCTGGGTCAGAGAGCCGGGTCGGTTCGCCTTGATCCCCGGGTCTCCCCGGTTTTCCGCGCTGCCATGTCCCTCGGCTTGATCAAGCTCGCTCCATTCCGACGATCCGGCAAGCGGGCCGGAGCGACCGGCTGTGGACCATCCTGGGGATAAGCCGTGCCGTGACGCGCCGGCGCTGTGAAAGGCATCGAAATTTCGTCGTATTGTGAAGCTCTTGTGACTTCTGCACAGGGACGCACAATCGGCCCGGGATTCGTTCCGGAAATCACCGGGTCGGCGATCGGTGCAGGCGTCAGCCGGCAGTGAGTGCTTCCCGCCTCGCCTCGAGCTCCAGCCATTCCTCCTCCGCCGCGGCCAGCAAGGCGCGGACCCGGTCGGCGTTGGCGGTGGCGCGGTCGAAGGCCTTGCGGTCGCGGGCGAACAGGCCGGGGTCGGCCAAAGTCGCGTCGTGGCGGGCGATGTCGCCGGGCAGGGAGGAGAGCAGGCCCTCAAGTTCCTTCAGGCGGTGGGTGTCCTTGAAGGTCAGTTTGCCGGGCTTCTTTGTAGAGGCGCGGTCAGAAGGCTCCGCCTTCTCGACCCGACGCGCCTCGTCAGCGGCTTCGGCGCGCTGGGCGGCGTCCTTGTCCTGCGGGCGGGGATTGGCGCCGGGCTGGAGGAAGCCGGGGTTCTGACGGATGAAGTCGGTCCAGCCGCCGGGGGTTTCGACGATATCGCCGCGGCCGTTCATGGCGATGGTCGAGGTGGCCAGGCGGTCGACGAAATCGCGGTCGTGGCTGACCAGAATCAGGGTGCCGTCGTAGGATTCCAGCAGCTCTTCCAGCTTGTCGAGCGTGTCCATGTCGAGGTCGTTGGTCGGTTCGTCGAGGACCAGCATATTGGCCGGCTTGGCCAACGCCCTTGCCAGAAGGAGGCGGTTGCGCTCGCCGCCCGACAGGGTCGAGATCGGCTGGCGCAGCTGGCCCTCCTGGAACAGGAAGTCCTTGGCGTAGGCGGCGACGTGTTTGGAGATGCCGCGCACCAGAACGCTGTCGCCGCCGCCGGGCGTGAGCGCGTCCCACAGCGTCATGTCCGACCGCAGGCCGTCGCGCGACTGGTCGAGATAGACGGGCTCCAGATTGGCCCCCAGACGGACGGTGCCGGCGTCGGGTTTGAGCTGGCCCAGCAGGATCTTGACCAGGGTGGTCTTGCCCGCGCCGTTGGGGCCGACGATGGCCAGCCGGTCTCCACGGATAACGCGGGTGGTGAAACGTTTTAGCACCGTACGCTCGCCGAAGCTCTTGGTGACGCCCTTCAGATCGGCCACCAGCTTGCCGGACAGGGCCCCCGAATCGACGCCGAGGAACAGTTCGCGGGGGATGTCCTTGACCCGCTCGGCGCGGTCGTCGCGCATGGCGTTGAGGGCGCGGGCGCGGCCCTCGTTGCGGGTCCGCTGGGCGGTGATGGAGCGGTAGAAGGTGTAGGTCTCGCGCTCGATCGCCTTGTTCAGGCGGCGCAGGGATTCGGCCTCTTCCTCCAGCACCTTGTCGGCCCATTCGTCGAAGGCGGCGAAGCCCTTGTTCAGGGTCCGGACACGGCGGCCTTCCAGCCAGTGGCAGGACTGGGTGACGCGGTTCAGGAAGGCGCGGTCGTGGCTGACGACGAGGACCGAGAAACGGGCGGCCAGCAGTTCCTCTTCCAGCAGTTCGATGGCCAGGATGTCGAGGTGGTTGGTCGGCTCGTCCAGCAGCAGCAGGTCGGGTTCTTCGGCGAAGGCTTTTGCCAGGGCCGCGCGGCGGGTCTCGCCCCCGGACAGGTTCACGGTGGGCTTTTCCGGGTCGAGACCGAAGGTGGTCAGCCAGGATTCGGCGGTCCAGCGCTCGGCCCCCTCCGAGGCCGCATAGTCAAGCAAAGTGTCCCCGGTGATCTCCGGCTCCTGCGCCACC
>JBBQTX010000249.1:0-3350 GCA_038234475.1 Caulobacterales bacterium
CTCCTCCCTGTTCGCCGCTCGGCGAATGGGCAGGCGACCGTCAGGCTGCCCGGGCGATGACCCGGTCGCGTCCCGTAGCCTTGGCTTCGTAGACGCCCTCATCGGCCCGCTTCATCAGGGCGTCGGCCGTATCGCCGGGGCCCAGTGTCGTCGCGACCCCGATGGAGATCGTCACGGTGAGATGCTCCTGGCCCCCCATCACCCGGAACGGGGTCGAGCCCACATCGCGCCGGATGCGCTCGGCAATGCGATGGGCGTCCTCGAGGCCGGTGCCGGGCATGATCACGACAAACTCCTCGCCGCCCATGCGACACGGCAGATCCACTGCACGCACATTGGTGGCAAGGCGCACGGCGAACTCGCGCAGAACCTCGTCGCCGGCATCGTGGCCGAACCCGTCGTTGACCTTCTTGAAGTGGTCGATGTCGAGCACCAGCAGCGAGACCGGCTCGCCGCCCTGGACCGCCCGGCCGACGAAAGCCTGCAGTTGCCCGGACATATAGCGACGGTTGTGCAGGCCGGTCAGGGCGTCGGTGACCGCCATTTCGAGGCTGTAATCCAGCTTCTCCTTGAGGAAATCGCTGTAGCGCTTGCGCCGGACCTGCGTGCGGGCCCGCGCCGATAGCTCTTCCGGATCGACGGGCCGCACGAGGATATCGTTCACACCCAGTTCCAGCGCCTTGACCAGACGGGGCCGGTCGGCCGGATCCACGATAGCGAGGATCGGCAGATGCCGCGTCGGCTCGGCCGAACGCACCTGGGCGACCAGACGCAGCCCGTCGAACCCGGCGGCAGCGACATTGATGATCATCAGGTCGATCCCGTCCCGCGACGCCGCCAGCCCCGTCGCAGCGTCGGTCTCGACCGAGGGGCGATGCTCGCGGATCAGTTCGGCGGCGATCCGTTCAGCCTGACGGGCATTGTCGTCGACGATCAGGACGCGGCCACCGGATCCGCGCAGCCGCGCGGCGCCGTCGGTCGTGACGCCCAGCCGGCGCCCGTTCTCCTCACGCTCACGCAGTTCGTCCATAACCAGCTTCAGCCGGGTCAGGGAACGGACGCGGGCGAACAGGACGATGTCGTCCAGCGGCTTGGTGACGAAGTCGTCGGCACCCGCTTCGAGGCCCTTGATGCGATCCTCACGCCCGTCCAGCGCGGTGACCAGGACGACGGGGATGTGGTTGGTTTTCGGATCGGCCTTCAGCCGGCGGCAGGTCTCGAACCCGTCCATCCCCGGCATCATGACGTCCAGCAGAATGATGTCCGGCTGTTCGGAGGCTGCCAGCCGGAGCGCCGAAGCGCCGTCCTGACACGTCAGCACATCATAGTATTCGAGCGTCAGCTTGGCCTCGAGCAGACGGACATTCGCCTCGACATCGTCGACCACAAGAATACGCGCAGTCATTGACGATTACCCTGCTGATACGGTCTGGCCCAGGTGCCGGCGGACGGTCTCGAGAAAATGCATCACCGAGATGGGCTTGGAGATATAGGCCTCGCAGCCCCCCTGCCGGATCCGCTCCTCATCGCCCTTCATGGCGAAGGCCGTGACGGCGATGATCGGGATGTGGGCCAGCTCCTCGTCATCCTTGAGCCATTTGGTGACTTCCAGACCGCTGATCTCGGGCAGCTGGATGTCCATCAGGATCAGGTCGGGCATGTACTGGCGCGCCAGGGCCATCGCCTGCAGGCCCTCGCGGGTCTGAAGCGTCTCATAGCCCTGGGAATCAAGCAGATCAAGAAAGAGCTTCATGTTCAGCTCGTTATCCTCGACGATGAGGACTTTCTTGGACATCATCACCCGGTCTGATCGCCTCATTTGACGCGCCCATCGGCGCAGGAGGCATTTAGCCTTCTTCCGTTACGATAGTGCCTTCGCAGTCTTAAGTTGGGGTGAAGTCGGAATCCCGAGCGTGGCCATAACCGTCGTCTGTAGAGAATGCCTGTGGACCGGAGCCAACGCCGTGGCGCGCTGCCCGGCCTGCGGCACCCCGCGCTTGGTTTGCGACCCCGAACTGGATCAGCTGTCCATCGCTCATCTGGACTGCGACGCCTTCTACGCCTCGGTGGAGAAGCGCGACCGGCCCGAACTGCGCGACCGGCCGGTCATCGTCGGCGGCGGGGTGCGCGGGGTGGTTTCGACCGCCTGCTACATCGCGCGCCAGTCCGGCGTCGGCTCGGCCATGCCGATGTTCAAGGCGCTGAAGGCCTGTCCCGACGCTGTCGTGATCAAGCCGGACTTCTCGAAATACGTGCCCGAGTCGAAGCGCATCTTCGCCATGGTGGGCGAGCTGACCCCCCTGGTGCAGACCCTGTCGCTGGATGAGGCGTGGATCGACCTGTCGGGGACCGAGCGGCTGAACGGGGGCCCGCCCGCGCTGCAGCTGATCCGTCTGCAAAAGCGGATCGAGGACGAGACCGGCCTGTCGGTCTCCATCGGCCTCGCCCCCAACCGTTTTCTGGCCAAGATCGCGTCCGAGCTGGACAAGCCGCGCGGCTTTTCCGTCATCGGCGCGGTCAATGCCCAGAGCCTGCTGGCCCCGAAGTCGGTGCGGGTCCTGCCGGGTGTCGGCCCGGTGTTCGGCAAGACCCTGACCAGCGACGGCTTCGCAACAGTCGGCGACCTCGCTGCCGCCGACGTCCGAGACCTGGTCAGACGCTACGGCGAGACCGGGCTGCGGCTGCACGACCTCAGCCACGCCCGCGACGCCCGGCTGGTCAATCCCGAGCACGACCGGCGCGGCATGAGCGCGGAGACCACCTTCAACACCGACCTGACGTCGCCGGAGGATCTCGACGCCGAGCTCTGGCCGTTGTGCGAGAAGGTCGCGGCCAAGGCCCGCCGCGACGGCGTGGCCAGCCGGGTGATCGTGCTGAAACTGCGCCGCCCCGACTTCAGGATCGTTACGCGGCGCAGGACCCTGCCCGACCCGGTCCAGACCGCCCGGGCCCTGTTCGCCGTCGGCCGCGACCTGCTGAAACCCGAACTGGGTCGTCCCTATCGCCTCATCGGGATCGGCATGGCCGACATCGCCGACGCCGAGGATACCCCGGCAGGCCTGTTCGACACGGGTGAACAGCGCACGCTCAAGACCGAGACCACCATCGACACGCTACGCCAGAGGTTCGGACCCGGTGCTGTCGTCGCGGGTCGGGCGTTGAAACGGCCTTAAGCGCTTTTGGGGCAGACTGGTCCCATGTCCGAACTCCTCGACAAGATGCGCCGCCGCGCCGGTCGCTACCTCGCCGTCCACACCGCGCGCATCCGGCCGGAGCGCGGCGTCCTCAGCCTGTCGTTCGACGATATTCCCGCGACCGCATGGACCGAGGCCGGGCCGATCCTCAACGAA
>JBBQTX010000250.1:0-3350 GCA_038234475.1 Caulobacterales bacterium
CGCCCTGATTGCTGACGAAGCCCACTACCGCTCCCTGATCGGCGTCGCCGAGCCGGGCCCGGCCAGCGTCGCCGGGGCGCTGATCCGCGGCGATGTGGATCAGGAACACTGGTTGTCTGCCGGCGTCAGCCCGTCGGTCAATGTCCTGGTGCAGGGGTCAGACATCTACGCCCCCCTGACCCGGGGACAGGGCGTCAATGTCGTCCGCTTCGGCGGGCCCGATGACCTGCTGGTCTCGGGCCAGCTCTGGACCGAGAACCGGGTCCGCCTCGCCTTCAAGCCGGCGGTCATGGTCAACGCCCTCGGCTCGGGTCAGCTGATCGCCTTCACCCAGGACCCGACGGTTCGCGGTTACCTCGAAGGCCTGAAGCCGCTGCTGATCAACGCCGTCTTCCTCGGCCCGGCGAACAGTTCGCCGAACTGGTAGGAGATAGTCTTCGACCGTGCGGGGGGCTGGCCGCGTCGACGGCCAGCACCAGCGTCCCGGTCGGCGGGCCGGTTATCGTGCGGACCGCCTCAGCTGACGCGCGAGGCTCCCCGGGGGACAGGCCGCCTCGCCGACCAGCCACATCCGCAGCATACTCAGCTGCGCCGAGGCCAGGCCCATGGCGACCATGGCGCGAGGTACGGCAGGCTCCGCCTCGACCCCCATCCGCGCCTCGATCATCCCCGCCAGCTTGCGCTGCAGTTTCGGCAAAAGCGCTGGCTCGAACAGCATCCGGCCGAAAACCCGCTGCTCCCAGATATGGGTCAGGATGAAGGTCAGCGATGCATCGCTGCCTCGTCCCGTGGCGGCGTCCGCCAGCGGCGCGAAGATCGGATCGATGACCGCGATCAGCACGTCGTCCTTGCTGCGGTAATGCTCGTAGAAGGTCGAGCGCCCGACATCGGCCGCGGCGATCAGTTCGGCCGTACGGATCGCGTCGTAGCGCTTTGAAAAAATCAGACGGACCAGGGCGTCGGAGATCGCCTTCCGCGTCCGCCTGCTCCGCCGGTCGATATCGGGCTCCGTCACCTGGTCCATCCCGGCAGGATAGACTCGCCTTGGTCCTCCGGTCACCCGCAGCACCCGCCGCCATGTCGGACTTCCGCACCCGTTCGTCCGGAACCGGACTTCTGCTCCGGTTCTCCCTCGCGCGATCCGGTCGCTCCGATCACCCTGTTCGGATCGACAGGAGGATCGACCATGGATACGACATTACAGAACCGCACCGCAGGGGTCCTCATCTTGGGGGCAACGCTGGCGGCGGTTTTTCTCGTGCTGCACCACCCCACCTCGCTGGACGGCACTCCGGACCGGCTGCTTCTGGCCGACTGGAGCAACACTCTCGTGCACGGGGGGATGATCGCCGTCCTGTGCGTGCTGAACTTGGGGGTTTCCTGGCTGCCCGACCTTGTGGGAGAGAGGCACGTCTCGGTGAGGGCCGGGCGCATGGCCTTCGCGGGCGGCATGGCGGCCTTCGTCGGTGCGGCGCTCATAAACGGCTTCGCATCCCTGGGCCTCGTCGCGGGCGGAGGGGATTCCTCCACGCTCGCGCTCCAGATGGGCGTTCTCACCGCGCTCAATCGGGCGCTGGCGAATCTGGGCATGGTCCTGGCGGCGGCGGCGATGGCGCTCTGGGCCATACGGATGCTACGGCTGGACCTGACACTGAAGATCGCGGGCGGCCTCGGCGTCGGTGTCGCAATGCTGGTGGCTAACTGGCTGATTGTCGGTCGAGGGGCCTTTGGCCTCTATCCCGCACTGATCGCGACACTGGCCTTTGGGGGTCGTCCATGATAGCCCTGCGTCTGATGGGAGCCGGGCGGACAGGCCCGGCGACAGCGCACGACCCGGAGAGGACCGCATGACCGAAACCCATTCAATCGTCGCCATCGTTCCCAGCCGCGACCTCAAGGTGAGCGCCGCCTTCTATCGCCGCCTCGGCCTGGAGGTGACCAGCGACCACGGCCAATATCTGATCCTGTCCGACGGGCGCGGCTGGGACCTTCATCTCAGGGCCGTCACCGGTTGGCCGGCCCACGTCGAAGACAACCCCCTCGGCCTCTACATCTATGTCGAGGACGTGGATGCGGTCGCCGAACGGGTGCGCGACCTCATCATCGAGCCCGGCACCCCCCACGCCAAACCCTGGGGCTGCTACGAGTTCGCGGTCAGCGACCCGGACGGGGTGCTGGTCAGGGTCGGCCGCGTGATGGACTGAGCCCGCCGCCGGCTCGCGGGGTTCACCGCGTCATCAGGGCGTTCAAGGCGCCGTAGTCCATCGCCTCGGCCAACTGGGCCGCCGAAGATCCGTCAGCCAGAAAGCCGCGCGTCAACCGGTCCGCCGCCGCATAGGCCGCCGCCGCAATGTTCGATCCCGCGCTCAACCGCCGGACCCCCAGCGCCTCCAGCCCCGCCGCATCCGGCAGGGCGGCCCGCCCCAGCAGATTCAACGGCATCCCCAGACCGACCAGGGCGGTGATCGTCGCCGCTTCCGTTACGCCCGGCATGAACAGCCCGTCGGCTCCCGCTGCCCGGTAAAGCGTCGCCCGCCGCGCCGCCTCTTCCAAGCGGCCTTCAGCCGGGCCGATGGCTCTCAGCCACAGATCGCAGCGGGCGTTGATGAACAGATCGCCGCCGACCGCCGCCCGCGCCGCCGCGATCTTGTCCGCCAGCGCCTCGGCGGGTCCGGTTGCATCCTCGATATTGATCCCCACCGCGCCCGTCTCCGCCACCCGGCGCACGACGCCCGCCACCGTCTCCGGGTCGTCGGAGAAGCCGCCCTCGATGTCGGCGCTGACCGGCGTGGTCCCGGCGGCCCGCACGATCCGCGCCAGCGCCCCCAGCAGTTCGCCCTCCGGCGGTGCCGCCCCGTCCGGCCATCCCAGGGCCCAGGCCACTCCGGCGCTGGTGGTCGCCACCGCCTTCGCTCCCGCCGCGACGGAAAGCGCCGCCGAGGCCGCGTCCCACGCATTGGGCAGGATCAGCAGGCCCGAGGCGTGCCGGGCGCGAAACGTCTCTGAGGGTGTCATGGCGATCTCCTGGGGTCCGTAACGATGCCGCGCCGGGCGGGGCGAGTCTCGCGCAAACCGGACCCGACCATCACGTCTGGCCGGGGCCTATTTGTGCGTCCAGGGCCGCGAGGCACCGGCCGCCACGCCCGCCGCCTGCTCGCGCTGGAACCGCCCGCCGCGCGGGGGTTTGGGCCGGGCGTCCAGCCTCGCCTGTTTGAGCCGCAGCGCGCGCTGCACCGGGGTCTCGCCGGGCGCAGGGAGTGCAGAGCCGGAAGCGGGGCCATGTTCGTCGTCGCCGGGTTCGGCCATGGGCCTGACCTGGTGGATTGATGCTGACGTGGCGGTCCCCGAAG
>JBBQTX010000251.1:0-3343 GCA_038234475.1 Caulobacterales bacterium
GCGGTCGACGGCCTGGGCGAACAGGGTGTTGTCGATGTCGGCCTGTTTGTCGTTCCCCTTGGGGATGACCCGCATATAGTCGGGGAAGGCCCCGTCGATCACTTTGGAGGTCAGACTGGCCTCGCCGAATTCGAAGCGGATCTTCTGCGGGCTGACCATGACATCGACCGGGCCGGAGCCGTCATCGAGCAGGCGGCGGACCTGGTCGATGGTCTTGCGCGGGACGATGACGCCGGGACCGCCGGCGGCGCCCTCGGGCGCGGGCATTTCGGCCAGGGCGAGGCGGTGGCCGTCGGTGGCCACGGCGCGCAGCAGCGGAATGCCGGCCTCGGCCACGGTGTGCAGATACAGGCCGTTCAGATAGTAGCGGGTCTCCTCGGTCGAGACCGCGAACCGGGTCTTGTCGATCAGCCGGGCCAGGTCTTCCTTGGGCAGGGAGAAGCGGGTGCCCGAGGTGTCGGTCGACATGACCGGGAAGTCGCCGGCCGGCAGGACCGGCAGGTTGAATTTGGAGCGGCCGGCCTGGACCACCAGCCGGGGGTCGTCGCCGTTGTAGGACAGCGAGACCTCGGCCCCGTCGGGCAGTTTCCGCACGATCTCATACAGGGTGTGGGCCGGGGCGGTGATCTGGCCCTCGACATTCACCTGGGCCTCGGCCTCGTCGACCATCTCCATGTCCAGATCGGTGGCGGCGAAGGCCAGCTTGTCGCGTCCGGCCGACAGCAGGACGTTGGACAGGATGGGGATTGTGTTGCGGCGTTCGACGACGCTCTGGACGTGGCCCAAGGCCTTCAGGAGCGCGGATCGTTCGATGGTCAGCTGCATGTGGTCTCGCCCGGGGTGCGGCGACTCAAAGCGTCACCGCGACATGGAGGGCCTTGGACACTAGCGGATTGAGCGGGCGGGGCAACGGGGGCCTGCGCGAACGCGGGGGATAGTCGGGGGCACGGGTGAGGCTTGGTGAGCAAGGGGTGCTGGTGAGCAAGGCGTGAGCGATGTGCCGTCCTGCTCACACCTTGCTCACCAGCACTTTTCACAGCGGCGTCAGCCTCGCAGCTTGCGCGTCAGCGTCTCGACATCCCGGGCGATCTGGTCGTCGGAGGCGATCAGTTCCTCGATCTTGCGCACGCCGTGCAGGACGGTGGTGTGGTCGCGCCCGCCGAAGCGGCGGCCGATGTCGGGATAGGACCGCGTCGTGTGCTGTTTGCACAGCCACATGGCGATCTGGCGCGGGCGGGCCACGGCGCGGGTGCGGCGCTCCGACAGCAGGTCGGCCTGTTTCAGGCTGAAATGCTCGGCCACCGTCTTCTGGATCTCGTCGACGGTGATGCGGCGCTCGGGCCCGCCGCGCAGGGCCGAGCCGAGCAGGGCCTGGGTCTCGTCGACGCTGAGGGTCGACAGACGGGCCCCGGCGACGGCGGCCAGGGTGTTCACCGCGCCCTCGAGCTCGCGCATCGAACCGGGGGTGCGGTCGACGAGGTGTTCGAGAACCTCGGCCTGGGCCTCGCCAGAGACGACGCCGAGCCGGGCCAGGGCCTCGATCCGGTTCCTCGCCACGGCCAGTTTCAGGGCGCGGTCGGCGGGCTCGACCGGGCAGGTCAGGCCCGAGGCCAGATGGCTGCGCAGGCGCGGCTCGACCTCGGTCAGGGCCATGGGCGGGCGGTCGGCCGAGAGCACGATCTTCTTGCCGTCCTCGATCAGGGCGGTCAGCGTCGAGAGCAGTTCTTCCTGGGTGCCCGTCTTGCCGCCGACGAACTGGACGTCGTCGATCAGCAGCATGTCGGCGTTGCGCAGGCTGTCCTTGAAGGCGGCCATGGTGCGGTCCTGGGTGGCGCGCACGAAGGTCGACAGGAAGCGTTCGGCGGTCAGATAGACGACCCGGGCGTCCGGTCGCAGGCGCTGGGCCTCCCAGGCGATGGCGTTGAGCAGATGGGTCTTGCCGTAGCCATAGGGGCCGCAAAAGAAGATCGGATTGAAATGGCCGTCGGCCCAGGCGGCGGCCTGTCTGGCGATGGCCAGGGCGAAGGCGTTGCCCTGGCCTTCGACGAAGCTGTCGAAGGTCAGGCGCTCCTGCAGGCCGGCGGCGCGCACGGCGCGGGCGCCGTCGGCCACCGGAGGCACGGTCGCCAGGGGGATGGGGGCGGCACCCTCGGCCCGACCGGCGGCGACCTGGGAAGCCGACGGGGTCGAGCCCATCTCGGCGCGGCAACGGACGTCGAGACGGCGCGACAGGCCGTCCAGACCCAGCCACAGCTCATTCATCCGGCGCAGGGCGTTCTTGCGGACCCAGTCACGGGCATAGGCGGTCGGGGTGACGATGATCAGCTGGCCGAAGCCGTCGGCGCGCACCGCGGACGGGGCGATATAGGAGCTGAACGGCCCCTCGCCGATCTCGCTGCGCAGACGCCCCGCCGCCTCGGTCCAGATGTGATCCGGATCCGTCATCCCCGCCATCGCCGCGCTCCCCGTCGTCATCCGTCACCCGCCTCTTGAAACCATCACCCTGACGCGCTTCGAGAGAGGCCTGGACCGGGGACGACTTCTCCGCTCCCGCCGGACCTGGGTCCAACGGGTGGGGTCATGCTCTGGAACAGGCGTCTCACGCCGACACGAAAAAACCGTCCGCGCCGTCTTCATCCGTGTGGGGATGGAAGTGCGTCAGCGCCCCAAACTTACGCCCGGCGGGGGGTGCGTCAACGCTGATTCGCACGCCGAATCGCAGTTAAAATTGTTGACTCCGCTAAAGCCAAACGCCGTCAAAGAAAAAACGGTTTTCGCCACAGGGGCGAGCCCGAATCGGCCGAAAACCAGTTATCGGTGCACGTGCAAACGGCGAGGGAGCGTTCGCGCCCTCGCCGTTGATATTCCTGATATTTGTCGTGACAGACCTGTGAAAGGCCGTCCGGCACCCGAAAAATCAGGCGGCCGACATCTTCTTCAGTTGAGCGGCCAGGCGACCGACCTTGCGCGAGCCCGTGTTGCGGTGAACCACGCCCTTGGACACGGCCCGCATCAGCTCGGACTGCGCCTCGACGAAGGCGGTCTTTGCGGCACCGGCGTCGCCGCCGACGACCGCTTCCTGAAACTTGCGCAGGAAGGTCCGAACACGCGTGCGGCGCGCCTTGTTCACTTCGGTGCGGGCCGCGATCTTGCGGATCGCTTTCTTGGCGCCGGCATTGTTGGCCATCAGTCAAACCTATGAAGCGGAAACGCCGCGGAGCACACGTCCACGGCGCGGAAATCTCGAAGAGCGGGCGGCTATAGCGGAAAGGGGTATGACGGTCAACGAAGAGTCTGGGGGGTGGGTCAGGCGGCCCCGTCAAGCCGCGCCGCCTCGGCCGCA
>JBBQTX010000252.1:0-3314 GCA_038234475.1 Caulobacterales bacterium
GACGGCTCGGACGAAGAGGGCCTGCTGCTGCAGATATTCACCCAGGACACCTTCGGGCCGATCTTCTTCGAGATCATCCAGCGCAAAGGCAATCAGGCTTTCGGCGAGGGCAATTTCCAGGCCCTGTTCGACTCCATCGAGCTGGACCAGATCCGGCGCGGCGTCATCAAGGTGGATGCCTGAGTTCCGCTTCGGCCCGCCGGCCTGGCTCCCGTGGCTGGGGCCGGTACTGGCGGCGGTGGTCGGTGCCCTGATCGGCGAATACGGTCTCGGCGGCGGCTTCTGGACGGTGCTGGCCGCCGCCCTGATCTGCGGGTTCGCGCCGATCGTGGGGTATCGCGTGTGGAAGTGGCGGCATCAGCGGAAGGGGTGAGGTTCGCGATGAGCGTCGACTACCTGCACTTACCCGAAGGCCGGGAACCGCCCGTCCGCAGTAACGTGAACCCCTTCAGGGCTGTCATTGTCGTTGATCAGCGCGTCGATGCGGGTTGGCGAACTCTCGTCGCCGGTTGGTTGGTCCGCAGCGGTTGTCTCTACGCGCTCGCGTGGGGAACGGACTGCGAAACTTGGCACGACGATGTGGACGAGGCGGTCCTAGCGGCGTTCGACTTCAACGATATCCCCAAAGACGGGCATGTCATGACGACGTGGCACGACGACGAGCCTCTTTCCGATACCTTTTGGTTCGCTGGCCACTGCGCGTTCCATCCAACTGTGAAATTGGATCAGACCCTCATCGTCCACATCTCGCCCGAAGAGCGCGGGGCCGAGATGCTTAGGGACTATGCGGAGGCCCAGCGGTCGGAAGCCCAATGAACGTTGTCATCCCGGACGTCGCGACGCGGTGATCCGGGATGCTTGAGCGCAGGGATTTCCGGGTGGCCCATCCCCTCCCACCCTGATCTTTAGGCGAACTCTGAAAGTCTTTCCTCGGCCAATTTCTCGACCATGGCTGAGCGGGAAATCCCCAGTCGGCTCGCCATGGCGTCGATCTCGGCAAGGACGCCGGAGTCCAGGGACAGGTTCGCCTTCACGGTCCTCCCGAGTTTCCTGACAAGCGTGACGCTGCCCAGCGTTGCGCCGGCGGCGAAGTCGTCAGCGAACCGTTCGTCTGCCCGAATTGCGTCAGGTGACCTGGGATCAGGAATGTCCTTTCCATTGGCGCTTACGACCTCGACCCAATGCCGAAGGGATTCGACGGCATTCTTGAGCGCCTCGTCGATCGTTTCCCCCATGGCGTTGCAGCCCGGCAAATCGGGAAAAATGACTCCATAGTCCCCGGCCTTGCCGTCGATCAAAACTGTATATCGGCTCATGGTCAGCTCCTTGAATTCTGGAAGGCCCGCCTTCCCCTGAGGTGATCAGGCTACCAGCCCGCCACCCTGGCAATGTCCCGGGCGACGCCCGGTGTGAGGGTCTTGTGCCTCGGTACGATCACCGGAAAGTCGAAGTCCGGATGGCTGTAGGCGTCGTGTTTCTTGCCGCCTTCGTTCGTCCACCCCTCTTTCGAGAGACGCCGAACAATCTTGGCGCGATTGACCTCGAGCATCGGGTAAGACCCCCTCGAATGCGCACGATTATGCGCCTGATGGTTTCAAAAATCCAGACTCTGGCGCACTTTCATGCGCATGATTGGCGAAGCCGCATATGTGTGACGCTCCCCATGGGCCCATTCCCCTCAATGAAAATCCCGCGATCCCGGCAGCACCCGCACGTCGCGGGGATGCCGCCCGCGCGCCGACGCATGGGCTGACCCCGGCGCGGAATCGGGTGTCAGGTCGCCCAGCATCGGCGTCCAATCCTCCAGATGCTCGACCACCAGATGGGTCACACCCTCGGCCGTCTGGACCTTGCCCCGCGCCAGCACCATCCGGGCACCCATGGCCACGGGGCGCAAACGCTCGAACACGTCGGGCCAGAGGACCAGATTGGCCACGCCGGTCTCGTCCTCCACCGTCATGAAACAGACCCCCTTGGCCGTGCCGGGCCGCTGGCGCACCAGCACCACCCCGCCCACCGCGACCCGCCGGCCATTGGGCCGGGCCGGGTAGTCGCGGGCCGACAGGGCCCCCACGCCCGCCAATCGCTCGCGCAGGAAGGCGACCGGATGGCCCTTCAGCGACAGGCGGATGGTCTGGTAGTCGCCGACCACCTCTTCCGACGGGGCCAGCACCGGCAGGGCCTCGGGGGCGCGACCGTCGGCTTCGTTCAGCCCCATGGCCTCGAACAGCGGGGCCGATGACGCCGGCGCCGCCCCCCTGGCCGCCCACACCCCCTGCCGCCGCGTCAGGTCCAGCGAGCCGTAAGCGTCCGCCTCGGCCAGCCGGTCCAGCGCCGACGGCGTCAGGGCGGCGCGGCGGCGCAGGTCGTCCAGATCGGCGAACGGGCCGTCGGCCCGCGCCGCCACGATCGCCCCGGCCCAGACCGTCTTGAACCCGTCGATGGAGCGCATCCCCAGCCGCAGGGCGTGGCGGCGGCGGCGCGGGCGCGGCTCCAGCGTGGCGTCCCAGTCGCTGGCGTTCACGTCGGGGTGCCGCACCTCGATCCCGTGCTCGCGCGCGTCGCGGACGATCTGGGCCGGGGCATAGAATCCCATCGGCTGACTGTTCAGCAGACAGGCGGCGAACACGTCCGGGTACAGCCATTTCACCCAGGCCGAGACATAGACCAGATGGGCGAAGGCGCAGGCGTGGCTCTCGGGAAAGCCGTACTCGCCGAACCCCTTGATCTGGTTGAAACAGTTCTGGGCGAAGTCGGCGTCATAGCCGCGCGCGATCATCCGCCCGACCATCTTCTCCTCGAAATCGCCGATGGTGCCGTCATGGCGGAAGGTGGCCATGGCGCGGCGCAGGCCGTTGGCCTCCTCGCCGGTGAACTCGGCCGCCACCATGGCGATCTTCATCGCCTGTTCCTGGAACAGGGGCACGCCAAGGGTCTTGCGCAGCACATTGGCCAGTTCCTCGGGATCCCCGGCCGACCCCGGCATGGAGAAGCTGTAACTGCCTTTGCCGTACCGCGTCTCATGGGTCCGGCGTTCCAGCCGTCGCTGCAGGTAGGGATGCACCATCTTGCCCTGGATCGGGCCCGGCCGGACGATCGCCACCTGCACCACCAGATCGTAGAATTCCACCGGCCGCAGCCGCGGCAGCATGCTCATCTGCGCCCGGCTCTCGACCTGGAAGACACCGACCGAGTCCGCCTTGCACAGCATGCGGTAGACACCGCGCCGCTCGACCGGCACGGCGGCGGTGTCGGGCAGCGGCCGGCCATACGTCGTTTCGATCATGCGGAACGCCCGCTTCATCGCCGTCAGC
>JBBQTX010000253.1:0-3305 GCA_038234475.1 Caulobacterales bacterium
GGGCGCGGAAACGGGTAATGAAATCGTCGGCCAGCCCCGCATCGCCCGCCAGCGGCCGCGCCTCGAGCAGGGCGGTGCGGACCGTCATGTCGGACCGGGCCAGCGCCAGGCATTCGTCGACCGACCGGGCCGACTGGCCGACCTTCAGCCCGAGGTCCCAAAGGACATAGAGCATGAACTCGGTCACCTGCTCGGTGCGAGGGATCGATTTCCACGGCCGCAGGAACAGCAGATCAAGGTCCGAGAAGGGTGCCAGCACGCCCCGGCCATAGCCGCCGACCGCCAGCAGGCTCAGCCGCTCGGCCTCGGTCGGATTGGGCGCCGGATAGACGGTTTGCGTGGTGAACCGCCACAGGGCGGTCAGCAGGTCGTCGGCGGCGACCGCGTAGAGCCGGGCGATCTCGACCCCCTCGCCGCCGGAATCCAGCCGGCGCGAGACGCGGGCCCGGGCCGCCTCGAAACTCTCGCGCAGGACGGCGGCGACCGCCTTGCGCACATCGGGTGCCGACGCGGCCGCCTCCAGCCGTTCGTCGAGGGCGGTTGTCACCGGCGGCCCAGATCCTTCAGCCGGTAAAGCGCCTCCAGCGCTTCGCGGGGTGACATCTCGTCCGGTTCGAGGCCTTTCAGCGCGTCTTCGACCGCAGTCGACGGCGGCGGGACGGGCGGTTCCATCAGGGCGAACAGCGGCAGGTCATCCAGATTGACGGCGGCGCTCTTCTGGCCCTCCAGACGGTCCAGCACTTCGCGGGCCCGGCTGACCACGGCGGCGGGGACCCCGGCCAGCCTGGCGACCTGCACGCCATAGCTGCGGTCGGCGGCCCCCGGAGCGGCCTCGTGCAGGAAGACCAGGTCGCCGTTCCACTCGCGGGCCCGCATCGACAGATTGCAGACATGGGCCAGCCGCGTCTCGAGGCCCGCCAGTTCGTGATAGTGGGTGGCGAACAGCGTGCGGGCGCGGTTGGCGTCGTGCAGGGCTTCGGCCACGGCCCAGGCGATGGCGAGGCCGTCGTAGGTGGCGGTGCCGCGGCCGATCTCGTCCAGCACCACGAAGCTGCGGTCCGTGGCCTGGGTCAGGATGGCGGCGGTCTCGACCATTTCGGTCATGAAGGTCGAACGGCCTCGGGCCAGGTCGTCGCCGGCACCGACGCGGGAGAACAGCCGGTCGACCACGCCCAGCCGCATCGCCCGGGCGGGGACGAACGCACCCGCTTGGGCCAGCACGACCAGCAGGGCGTTCTGGCGCAGAAAGGTCGACTTGCCGGCCATGTTCGGTCCGGTGACGATGGTCAGGCGCGCGCAGCCGAGGCCGGCGCCGTCGAGCTTGCAGTCATTGGGGGTGTAGGGATCGCCTTGCGCCTTCACCGCCGCCTCGACCACGGGATGGCGACCGGCGGTGACCTCGAAACAGGTGGTGTCGTCCACGGCGGGACGGACGGCGCCGACCTCCTCGGCCCATTCGGAGAGGGCGGCATGGGCGTCCAGTTCGGCCAAAGCTTCGGCCACGGCCTGAAGCGGCTGGGCCAGCGACTGCACCGTCGTTCGCCAGCCCTCGAAGGTCTCGCCCTCGATGGCCAGCGCCCGGTGCCCGGCCTGGCTGATCTTCGCGTCCAGCTCGGACAGTTCGACGGTGGTGAAGCGGACCTGATTGGCGAGGGTCTGGCGATGGATGAAGGGGCTCTCGCCCGAGGGGCGCAAAAGGGGTTCGGCGGCCCGCGCCGAGGTCTCGAGGAAATAGCCGAGGACGGCGTTATGGCGGACCTTGAAGGGAACGCCCGCCTCGGCCACGGCACGGGCCTCGAGGTCGGCGACGACGCGGCGGCTGTCGTCGCGCAGGCGGCGGGCCTCCTCCAGTTCGGGCCGGTAGCCGGTCGAGACGAAGCCGCCGTCGCGGGCCAGATGCGGCGGTTCGGCCACCAGACCTTCGGCCAGATCGACCAGCAGGCGCCCCAGATCCGGCGACAGCGCCAGCCGGTCCAGCGCGGCGACGATGCGGGCCGGTGGGCCGGTCAGCGGATCGCGGGCCGGCGGGAACAGGCCCGCGATGCCCTCGGCGATCGACAGGCCGGTGCGGATGGCGGCGAGGTCGCGCGGGCCGCCCCGGCCCAGAACCAGCCGGGAGGTCGCGCGGGCGACGTCGGACGAGGCGCGCAGACCTTCGCGCAGGTCGCGGCGCAGGTCGCGACGCTCCAGCAGCCATTCGACGGCGTCGAGTCCATGGTTGATCGCAACGGGGTCGCGCAACGGTCGGGCGATCCGCTCGGCCAGCGCCCGCGCCCCGCCCGAGGTCACGGTGCGATCGATACAGGCCAGCAGCGAGCCCTCCCGCTCGCCGCGCTGGGTCCGGTCGATCTCCAAACTCAGCCGGGTCGCCGGGTCGATGGCGAGGAAGCCGCTGTCGCCCGAGCGTCGCGGCGGCGACAGGGCGGGGATCTTTCCGGCCTGGGTGGTTTCCAGATAGGCGGCGATCAGGCCCAAAGCCGAGACCTCGGCTTCCTCGAAGGCGCCGAAGCCATCCAGCGAGGCGACACCGTACAGCCGCTCGACCCGGACCCGTGCCCCGACCGGTTCGGCCAGCGCCTGCGGCAGGGCCTGGACCACGCCACCCGAGCCGTCGAGTGCGGCCCTGGTGGCCTCGTCCGAGAACAGCCGGTCTGGCACCAGCACTTCGGACGGGCGGAACGAGGCCAGGGTGGCGCCGAGGTCTTCCAGCGAACAGGCGACGGCATCGACCGAGCCGGCCGACAGTTCGACCACGGCGACAGCCGCCCGCCCCTTGCGCACCGAGACGGCGGCGAGCCGGTTGGCCCCGCGCGCATCGAGCAGACTGTCCTCGGTCAGGGTGCCGGGGGTGACGACGCGGACGATGTCGCGATGCACCACGGCCCTGGAGCCGCGTTTCCGCGCTTCGGCGGGGGCTTCCAGCTGTTCGCAGATGGCGGCCTTGAACCCCTGACGGATCAGCCGCGCCAGATAGCCGTCCAGCGCAGGCACCGGCACCCCGGCCATGGGAATGTCCTCGCCTTGATGCTTGCCGCGCTTGGTCAGGGTGATGCCGAGCGCGGCCGAGGCGATTTCGGCGTCCTTGAAGAACAGCTCGTAGAAATCGCCCATCCGGAAGAACAGGATCGCGTCCGGCTGGCTGGCCTTGGCCGCGAGGAATTGCGCCATGACCGGCGTCGTCCCCTCGGGAGACGGGATGGGGTCGGCCTTCGGGGGATGGACGAGGGGCGCGTTCATGGGAGCGGTGCAGGGTGAAGGATTGCGGGGGCGCGCTCAAGCGGAATGGAGCGGCCTTGCACAGGCGG
>JBBQTX010000254.1:0-3284 GCA_038234475.1 Caulobacterales bacterium
AAAGGGAATGGCGCGAGTGACGGGACTCGAACCCGCGACCTCCGGCGTGACAGGCCGGCACTCTAACCAACTGAGCTACACCCGCGTATCCCGGCCGCGAAGACTTGCTTCGCGGCGAGGGGCGTCGTTTAGGCGGGCCGCCCGGCGGCGTCAAGCGTTCCAGGCGGCGAAAAAAGCCGGCTGCACGTCACCTCGCCGGGGGCGTCGTTACAACAGGGACTGCGGGCGACGCGGTAACGGCCACAGCACCAGACAGGGGCTGGACCGCCTCGACCTGTGCCGGCGGCTGGTAGGTGACGCCCTCGCCCGGCCCCAGCGGGATTTGCGCGGCCGCCCAGATCCCCGTGAGGATGGCCCCGGCAATGGAAAAGGCCACGGAGTAGGGCAGCATCACCGCCATCAGACTGCCCAAACCGAAATCCTTCACCCAGCGCTGGGCGAAGGTCAGGATCAGCGGGAAATAGACCATCAGGGGGGTGATGATGTTGGTGGTCGAATCACCCATCCGATAGGCGGCGGTGGTCATGTAAGGGCTGACCCCAACGAGCATCAGCATGGGGACCAGGATCGGGGCCAGGAAAGCCCATTTGGCCGAGGAAGAGCCGATGAAGAGGTTGATCAGCCCGCTGACCAGAACGATCGTCACCAGCAGCACGAACAGCTGGCCCGCGCCGATCGGATCGGTCGAGCCGGGTTCGATGCCCGACAGGCCGCGAATCTGTTCGGCCCCGGCCACGGCCATGATCGGGCCGAGACCGGACCAGTTGAACATGGCCACGAAATGGGCCGCCACGAAGGCCAGGACGATGTAGGGACCCATGTCTGACATGGCCTGGGACATCATTCGCACGATGTCGCGATGGCTGTTAACGGTCTTCGCGGCGATCCCGTAGGCGATACCGGTCAACAGAAACAACAGGAAGAAGGCGGCCACCAGCGAACTGTAGAAGGGCTGCAATCGGGCGGCGCTGGTCTCGGCCTCGGGGTCGATCAGCGGGGCACCGGGCGACAGCACCAGCCAGGCGAACAGGCCGACGACCAGCAGTGCCGCCAGGCCGGCCCACAGCAGACCCTTGCTCTGCTCGCGGTCAAGCGGCTTTTCGGCGTCCTCTATCGGCGCTCCGGCGATGGGCGTCCAGATGCCGAGGCGCGGCTCGACGATTTTGTCGGTGACCCACCAGCCCACCGGCACGAACAACAGGGTCATACCCAGGATAAACCACCAGTTGCCGGCGATGTTGATGGTGAACGCCGGGTCAATCAACTGGGCCGCCGGCTCGGTGATCCCGAGCAGCAGGGCGTCCAGCTGGCCAGGAAAGATATTGGCTGAAAAACCGCCGGAGACCCCGGCAAAGCCGACCGCGATGCCGGCGACCGGATGGCGGCCCGCCGCCGCATAGATGGCAGCGGCCAAGGGGATCAGCACCACATAGGCCGCGTCAGCGGCGTGATTGGCGACGATGCCGACAAACAGCACGATCGGCGTCAGCAGTCCCTTCGGTGCCTTGCGTATGCCAGCCATCATAGCCGAGCCGAACAGGCCGGTGCGCTCGGCGACGCCGGCACCCAGCATGACGACCAGAACATAGCCCAGCGGCGCAAAGCTCGTCAGGGTCTTGGGCATCTCCTCGAACAGCTTCCGGATGTTCTCTGATGAGAACAGGCTTTGAGCCTGGATGACGTCCTCGGTCACGGGATTGACGACCTGCCAGCCCTGGACGGAACCCAGAACGCTGACGCCCATCAGAATGCCGATCAGCCAGACGAAGATGAATACCGGATCGGGGAGTTTGTTGCCCGCCTTCTCCACCCCGTTCAGCAGCCAGTTGCCGACACCCATGCGTTTCGTCCCTATAAAGCGCGCGCTAAGGGCGAATATGGCAAAGGTCGAGTGTATCTGTCGAGCCGTCCTTGCGTTGAGAGCCAATCTAAATCGACGCGCTGTCAAAGCCGGGTTTGAACCTCGGCGAGCTTGGGTCTAGAACGCGCCGAGTCCGCCTCTCCCTTTCTTGGCGGACAGGGTCCCTTCCGGATGAACGCATTCCTGCTCGAATATCTGCCGATCGTGATCTTTCTCGGGATCGCGGCGGTGCTCGGCCTCGGCTTCATGCTGGCCGCTTGGGGGCTGGCACCGAGAAACCCCGACTCGGAAAAGCTGTCGGCCTATGAGTGCGGATTCAATGCCTTCGACGATGCGCGGATGAAGTTCGACGTCCGCTTCTACCTGGTGTCGATCCTGTTCATCATCTTCGATCTGGAGGTGGCGTTCCTGTTCCCGTGGGCGGTGTCGATGTTCGACCTGTCGCGCGAGGGCATGGTGTTCGCCTTTTGGTCAATGATGGTCTTCCTGGGCGTGCTGATCGTCGGCTTCATCTACGAATGGAAGAAGGGCGCGCTGGAATGGGAGTGACCGACAACACCTATCCGCTGATCGGTGCAGGCAACCAGGGCAGTTCGCCGGTGACGCCGCTGGGATTTGGCCAAGGCGGACGGACCATGGTCGAGGGTTATGACCCGGCCACTCACGACAAATTCTTCGAAGCCGTGAACGTCGAACTGGGCGAGCGGGGTTTCATCACCACCTCGCTGGACGATGTCATCAACTGGGCCCGTACCGGCTCGCTGATGTGGATGACGTTCGGACTTGCGTGCTGCGCCGTGGAGATGATGCAGGCGTCGATGCCGCGCTTCGACATGGAGCGGTTCGGCATGGCGCCGCGCGCCAGCCCGCGCCAGTCGGACCTGATGATCGTGGCCGGCACCCTGACCAACAAGATGGCTCCCGCCCTGCGCAAGGTCTACGACCAGATGCCGGACCCGCGCTATGTGCTGTCGATGGGCAGCTGCGCCAACGGCGGCGGGTATTACCACTACAGTTACAGCGTCGTTCGCGGCTGTGACCGGATCGTGCCGGTGGACGTCTATGTGCCCGGGTGCCCGCCGACGGCGGAGGCGCTGCTGTATGGCCTGCTGCAGTTGCAGAAGAAGATTCGGCGGACCGGGACGATCGACCGATGAGCGCGCTGGCGAAGATCGAGGCCATGGAGACGGCGTTGACGCCGCTCGGCGCGGAAATGGTCGGGGCGCTGGGCGTGGGGGCCCAGGTGGCGTTCGGCGAGCTGACGCTGATCGCCACGCGCGAAACCATACTGGCGGTCCTGACCAGCCTGCGCGACCGGTTCGGCTTCCAGCAGCTGCTGGACCTGTGCGGCGTCGACTTTCCGGACCGGGAAGAGCGGTTCGAGGTGGTCTATCATCTGCTGTCGATGACCCGGAACGTGCGG
>JBBQTX010000255.1:0-3236 GCA_038234475.1 Caulobacterales bacterium
GGCCGCGGTCAAGCGCGCCGAGGCCCTGGGCGTGGATTTATCGCAACTTCCGCTGGCCGAATTGCAGGCGCTCGAGCCGGACGTCACACAAGCGGTTTACAAGGTGCTCACCCCTGAGGCTTCCTGCGCCAGTCGCCAGAGTTTCGGAGGCACGGCGCCGGAACAGGTCCGCGCGCGTATCGCCGAGTGGAAGACGCGTCTCGCGTAGGGGATTGGGATGAAAAAGCTGCTTTTCTCGGGCGTCGCCGCCCTGATCGCCGTGTCCACCGCTGGATGCGGTCGCATGACCGACCTCGACGCCCCGCCGGCCAAACAGACCGAGCGCAGCCAACGCGGAGCCGGCGCGCCCAGCCTGCCCGAGCCCGCAACGATAAACCGCCCGCCCAGTCAGATGCCGATCGACGGCGGCCCGAGCTCCAGCCCCTACGGTGGTTCGGGCTCCAGCCCGGGCTAGGCCTTGCACCATTTCGACGTCGTCGACGGCGCACTCCAGGCCGAGGGCGTTTCGCTGGAAACCCTGGCCGCGACCGTCGGCACGCCAGCCTATGTCTATTCCACCGCGACCCTGACGCGGCACTACGGTCTGTTCCGCGATGCGGTCGCCGGGCACCGTAGCGCGCTGGGCGGGCCCAGCGAGGCGGGAGCCTTGATCGCCTTCGCGGTGAAGGCCAATTCCAACCTGTCGGTGCTAGCGACCCTGGCCCGGCTCGGCTGCGGGGCCGACACCGTGTCGGCGGGCGAAATCCGGCGGGCGCTCAGGGCTGGCGTCCCGGCCGACCGGATCATCTTCTCCGGGGTCGGCAAGACCGACGCCGAACTGGCCTTTGCCATCGAGACGGGCGTGCGCCAGATCAATGTCGAGAGCGCCGTCGAGCTGGATCGGCTGATCGAAGTCTCGTCGTCGGTCAAGCCGCGAGCGACCGCGTCGCGAGCGTTGGCGACCCCTGAAATCGCTATCCGGGTCAATCCGGCGGTCGGCGCGGGTGGCCACGCCCGGATCACCACCGGCGGCGCGACCGACAAATTCGGCGTGCCGATCGACGAGGCCCTGGCCCTCTATGCCCGCGCCGCCCTGTCGCCCCATGTCACTGCGGTCGGCCTGGCCTGTCATATCGGCAGCCAGATCATTACCCTGGCGCCGCTGGAGGCCGCCTTCCGGACCCTGCGCGAGATGACCCTGATCCTGCGCGCCCAGGGTCTGCCGGTAACCCGGCTGGACCTCGGCGGCGGCCTGGGTGTGCCCTATCACGGCCAGTCGGACCTTCCCTCGATTGAGGCCTATGTCGCCGCGGCGGCGCGGGTGCTGGACGGGCTGGAGGTCGAGGCGGCGTTCGAGCCCGGTCGATTGCTGGCCGCCAACGCCGGGATCCTTCTGGCCCGTGTGATCCAGATCACCGAACGCGGCGACGGCCGCCGCTTTTTGGTGCTGGACGCCGGCATGAACGACCTGATGCGCCCGGCCCTGTACGACGCTTTCCACGATCTGGTCCCGGTGCGCCGGCGGCCCGGCGACGCGGTTCCCCATGACGTCGTCGGCCCGATCTGCGAATCGACCGACATATTCGCCCGCGACCGGTCATTGCCGCAGATGGAGGCAGGCGACCTGGTCGCCTTCATGGGCGCGGGGGCCTATGGGGCGGTCTTGGCGAGCGAGTACAATTCGCGGCCGCTGGTCCCTGAAGTGCTGGTCGACGGCGAGCGCTGGGCCGTGGTGCGGGCGCGGCCCTCATACGACGAGATGCTGGCGCGGGAGCCGGTCGCAGGGTGGCTGGGAAGTGATTGGTGATTGGTGATGAGTGGTTGATGGCTCAGGCTGGCGGCCCAGGCAGAGCGCGAATTGCCTCCCGCAATCACAAATCAATATCCACTAATCACTCAGTCCAACGCGCAGATATCCGGCAATCCGCGCCATTTTCCACCGTGGTCCAGCCCGTAGCCGACGAGGAACCGATTCGGGGCCTCCCAGCCGACGAAGTCCGGCTCAGGCGCGCGCGGCAGGGGCCATGGCTTTTTGGCGAAGACGACGGTCAGCACCTCGGCCGCCCCCGCCTCGGTCGCGATCCGCACCGCCTCGGCCAGGGACAGGCCGGTGTCGAACACATCGTCGATGATCAGCACGCGCCGCGCCGCGATCGGCCGCTGGAAGGGGGCGTAGACGTCGATCCGGCCCCGGCTTTCCTTCCCGTCACCGTAGGAGGCCAGCCACAGGGCGTCGAAACGGACATGGCGTCCGACCCGCGACAGGGCCCGGGTCAGGTCGGCGGCGAACCACAGGCCGCCGGTCAGCAGCACCGCCGCCACCGTCTCATCGTCGATGACCGGGGCGATGCGGGCGGCGAGTTCGGCGACGATGCGCGCGACCTCGGTTTCGGACAGCAGGACGGCGGGGGTGCCGGTAACCGGGGGAGGAGCGTCAGCCATGCGAGGCGGATACCGCCTCGGCCCCCGGTGTGTCCACGTGCGCCTCCGACGTCACAGGCACGGCGTCGACCGGTTGCATGTCCAGCGGCGCGGACGCGCCGGGCGAAAGGGCCGGGCGCAGGCCCCCTGAGTCGGCTGTGGGAAGGGGCCGGGCGGCGGGCGGGTGAGCCGCGGGCCCGCCCGCCGGCGGCGCATGGGCGGGGCTCGCGGCGGGTCGGGGCGCGGTCGGTCGGGCTTGAGGCGCGTCCAGCACGAAGGCCACGCCGACGCCCTGGCCCTTGGCCCCCGGGTCCGGAATAACGACGGCGAAGCCCTGGACCTTGCCGGGCAGGACTGGCGCGGCGTCGATCCGCACCACCGCATGGCCGATCTCGGCACCGTCGGCGTCCAGCAGGGCCACCCGCACAGGCGGGGCGATCCGCTCATCGTCGCGCACATTCCTCAGCGCGCCCGACACCAGCACCTTGCCGGGGTCGTTGGGCAGGGGTTTGGCGCTGACCGCCTCGAAATCCAGGCCGGTCGGGTTCACGGTCAGGCCGACCGCAGCGTAGGCCTGTGCCGCGCGCGGCGCCATTTCGACCACCTCGACCCGGAACAGCCAGGCCGAGCCCAGAAGCGCGGCGAAACCCGAGGCGATGCCGGCCCAGACCACGCCATGGGTCGCGGCCCGGCGCAGGCGGCGCTGCTGTTCGGCCCGGGCGCGGAAGGCTTTGGGCAGTTCCGGAGCCGGCGTTTCGGTGGCAACCGGCGAGGCCTCCTCGAACACCTTCGCTTCCGGCGCGCGCTGTGCATCGGCAGAAGTGGTCAGTTCGAGG
>JBBQTX010000256.1:0-3228 GCA_038234475.1 Caulobacterales bacterium
CGCCGAGCCACCGCGCCGCCCCCGTCAGGGCCCTAAAGCACCTTGGGCGGTGACTTCAGCAGGAACCAGCCGGCGACCAGCACCACGACCGCCGTGATCAGGCCGGCGAACCAGCTGCCGCCCGGCTGGAAACTGATGGTGAGGAACAGAAGCACGGCCGCGATGATCAGCGAGCCCCATTTGGTCAGGCCCATGAAGGCCGAAAAGGTCAGGTTCTGTTCGCGGATTTCCTGCGAGCCGCGGACGTAGCGATCGGAAGAGTGCGGGTCGGCCATGATCGGGGTCCGGAAACGGGAAGGAGACGGTTCGCGCCGTCTTATAGCGGCCCCGCGCTCAGGCTCAAGCCGACTTGAGGTGGGTCAACATGTATTCGCGCAGCACCCGGTTGACGGCGGTCTGGTATTTCGTTTCGCGTCCCTTGAACCAGTCGACCACATCGGCATCCAGCCGGATCGTCACCGACTGCTTTTCCGGCCGATGGAATTTGCCGCGGACAAAGCCGCTGAAGTCTCTGACGGGCGGAATGTCGCTGTAATCGATGTCTTCGTCCGTCATGGCGTCGATCGCCGCCAGTCCAGCGCGGCCAGAACGTCGCGGGTGAAGGCGATGACGTCGAAACGCTTGCCGGCCGGGTCCTCGCCGCGGCGGACGATGACGATGTCGCGGCTCGGCACGATGATCACATACTGGCCGCGGTTGCCGTTGGCCGAGATGGTGTCGACGGGGATCCCCTCGGACCGGTTCATCAGCCAGAAGGTCGCGCCATAACCCTGGGCCCCCGTCGGCTGCGGGCCGGATGGGCGGGAGACGTAGTCGCGCCAGCCCTCGGGCAGGATACGCTCGCCGTCGACGACCCCGTCGTGCAGATACAACTGCCCGAACCGTGCCAGGTCGCGGGCCGTGGTCCAGACCTGGCTGGAGAGCATGTAGTTCCCGCGCCAGTCCGTCTCGGCCCAGGTGTCGTGCATGCCCAGCCGCCGGAACAGGTCGGCCGGCGGGTGGCGCTCGAACGTCGGCGCGATCGACAACACCGCCAGCAGGGTATCGTTGTTGGCGTAGCGGTAGCGTGACCCCGGAGGCGCGATCAGCGGCCAAGTCGTCGCCTGCTCGTCGATCCCGACCCCCCCGAAATACAGGGCGTCAGTGCGGTTGCCGGCCGTGTCGCTGGTCAGGCCCGACGCCATCCGCATCAGTTGGTCGAGGGTGATCGACGCCCGCGGATCGCCGGGCCGGCTCCAGTCGGTGATGGCGGCCGGGGCGTTCACGTCGGCCTCGCCGCGATGGACGGCCGCCCCGATGATCGTCCCGGCGAGGCTCTTGCCCACGGACCAGGTGCGCTGGGGCGTGTCGATGCCAAAGCCCTCCGCATATTCCTCGGCGACGAGGCGGTCGTCCTCCAGGACCAGGACAGCGGTGGTGTTGGCCCCTTCGCCGTAGCCGCCCTCGAAGGCCTGCTCAACCGCCTCGTTCAGCAGAGCGGCGTTCCCCTCGGGGTCGCTGGTCCTGAATATCTCGTTCGGCGATGGATGGTGAGCCGCCACCAACATCGAGCCATCGTCACGCCAGCCCACAGGCATGATCACGCAACCCTCGCCGGGTCGATGGATCGCGAACCGGGGTGGCATCGTCTCGTCCCAAGCGACGGCGACGCTTTGCCATTCGATCGCGACCGGCATCTCACGCACCAGAGCGTCCAGTTCCGGGTAGACGCCGACCAGTTCATTGGCCTCGACGCTCGCCAGAGTTCGCTCGCCGCCCGCTCCGTCGGCGGTCCGCAGGGCGCTGCAGACCGTCAGGGCTTTATAGCCCGCCGCCATGGCCCGGGTCGCGGCTGTGGGTTCGGTCGGCGCCTGGGCGAGGACCGGAAGGGCGATGACGGCGGCGGCCGCGAGGATCAATAAGCGCATGGTGCGACGCTTGCCCGGCCCGGCCTCCGCGTCAACGCCCAGCCGTCAGACGATCGCTTCGAACCGGTCGATCAGGCCTTCCAGCCGCTTGGTGCCGATGGTCCAGAAGGCCGGGTCGCGGGGGTTCAGCCCGAACGGCGCCAGGGCCTCGACATAGCCCTTCGACCCCCCGCCCGCGAGCAGCGCACGATACAGCGGCGTGAACCCGGCCGGGTCCTTGGCCCGCGTCTCCATCAGCGCCGCCACCAGCAGGTCGCCGAAGGCATAGGCATAGACATAGAAGGGCGAGTGCACGAAATGGCTGACATAGCTCCACCAGTGCTCGTAGCCGGGGTTCAGCGTCACCGCCGGACCCAGCGACGCGCCCATCTCTTCGAGGAACAGTTCGCCGATCCGCTCGACCGAGACCTCGCCCCTGGCCCGCTCGTCGTGGAACCGCGTCTCGAAGCGGTGGAAGGCGATCTGGCGCACCACGGTGTTCAGCCCGTCCTCGATCCGCCCGGCCAGCAGGCCGCGCTGTTCGGCCTTGGGCGCGGTCGTCAGCAGCCGGTCGAAGGTCAGCCCCTCGGCGAAGATCGACGCCGTCTCGGCAAGCGTCAGCGGCGTGTCGGCCAGCAGACTGCCCTGCCCCGCCGCCAGCGTCTGGTGGACCCCATGCCCCAGCTCGTGCGCCAGCGTCAGCACGTCGCGCCGCTCGCCCATCCAGTTCAGGAACACATAGGGGTGCCGGTCCGAGGTCACCGGATGGGCATAGGCCCCCGACTGTTTGCCCGGCCGCGCCTTGCCGTCGATCCACGGCCTTTCGAAAAAGCCCCCGGCCCGCTCGGCGAACTCCGGCCCCAGATCGGCGAAGCTTTCCAGCACCAGCGCCTTGCCCTGCGACCAGTCGTAACCGCGCGGGGCCGAGGTCTCGATCGGCGCATTGCGGTCCCACTGGTCCAGCTTCGCCTTGCCCAGCGCCCGGGCCTTCAGCGCATAGTAGCGATGCGACAGCCTCGGATAGGCCGCCGCCACCGCCTCGGCCATGGCGTCGACCGCCTCGCCGTCGACCTCGTTCGACAGATGCCGGGCGTCGGCGGGCCGTTTGAACCCTCGCCACCGGTTCTCCATCCCCCGATCCGCCGACACCGTGTTCAGCACCAGCGCCATGGTCTGGGTGCGCGCCGCCAGCGCCACGTTCAGCCCCTCCGCCGCCCCCTTGCGCCGCGCCGCCTTCGGATCGGACAGCCGGTTCAGCGCCTCGGACAGGGTCAGGGTTTCCTTGCCCGCCGACACCGTCATCGCCGCCAGCGTCTCGTCGAACAGCCGGGGCCATTGCGCC
>JBBQTX010000257.1:0-3203 GCA_038234475.1 Caulobacterales bacterium
CAGCCATCGCCAAAAGATATTCTATACAGGAGTTGCGCTCCACGCCCCTGTTGATCCTGCTTGAGCGCGCCGGGGCGGAGGCGGTCGAGGCAGAGCAGTGGATCACAGCGACATCCGCTTCGCCCCGCATTGCCATGTGTCTGGACGTGCCGTCTGGCTCGGCGGTTCTAAAGATCGAGCGGATCATGATCGGGACCGACGGCGCACCTGTTCAGATGATTGTCGGTCATTACCGGCCTGACCGCTTCCAGTACCATATGAAGTCCCAGCGCCAGTCAGGTACGGAAGGCTGGACCTGACTGCGGAATAGGCTTGCCAAGCTGGCCTTCGTCAAATGATATAGAAATAGATCATTTGCGGACGCCGCCTTGACCGACGCGACCCTCCTGCTGCTTTACCTTCTGATCTTGACCTTCTGGCTCGGGCGCAATCTCGCTTCGCTCGCGGCCCCGTTTCCTGTTGGCGATTCGAGCAGGGAGCACGCGGCGCTGTTGCGGCCTGCGCTTCCCACTTTGACTGTCGGCGAGACCCGCGCCGACGCTCTGATTGTCCGCTCGCTCGCTGCGACCCGCTCAACTGTGCCGTTGCGGTGGCTGCCGAACATCGCGGCCGCCGTTCCCGGTGTTTGGAAACCCGCATGACAAAAGTCGACGCCCAACCCCGCTCAGGGCCGGCCGATGCTCTTATCGCCGCCTTGGGCGACCAGGTCGTCAGTCAGGATTCGCGCCTGCTGGAGCTTTACGGCCAGGACATCTGGACGGTCGGCCGTCGCCCGGTCGCCATCCTCAGTCCGGCCGACACCGCGGGCCTTTCGCTAGCCTTGGCTGCCTGTGATCGCCTCGGCCTCTCCGTGGCACCCAGGGGCGGCGGCATGAGTTACACCGGCGGCTACGCCTCGGACGCCGGGCCTGTGGCCCTGATCGACCTGTCCCGGATGGACCGGGTTCTGAATGTCGACGCCGATGCCATGACGGTGACGGTCGAAGCGGGTTGCACCTGGAAAACGCTGTGGGAGACGCTGAAACCGAAAGGTCTGCGCACGCCCTTCTGGGGGCCATTGTCGGGCGTGTCCTCGACCGTCGGCGGTGGGCTGTCGCAGCTGAACGCGATCTTCGGTGCCGGGCATTGGGGCACGACATCAGAGAGCGTGGTTGGCCTGACAGTCGCCTTGGCCGACGGACGGCTCGTCTCGACCGGCGCGCGCAGAAAGGCTGACGGCCGGGCCTTCTATCGCCACTATGGCCCCGACCTGACCGGACTGTTCTGCGGCGACTGCGGTGCCTTGGGGGTGAAGGCAGAGATCACCCTGAGGTTGATGCGCAGCCCGGCCCATGAGGCACACGGATCCTTTGCGTTCAACGACGCGGTCCAGGCCCTTTCGGCCACTGCCGAGATCAGCCGCGCGGGCGTTGCCGCCGACATCTACGGCTTCGATCCCGCCCTGTCGGCCATGCGGTTGAAACGGGCGTCCCTGCTTCAGGGGATGAAGGCTCTCGGGGCTATCGCGGCTTCGGGAGGCGGGCTGATGAAGAATATGGCTGCCGCAGCCCGTACTGCGGTCGCAGGTCGGGGGTTTCTTGGGCCCGAGGACTGGTCAATCCACCTGACGGCCGAAGGGCGGTCGCGCGTCGGAGCCGACGAGGACATCGCCGAGGCCCGGCGGATATGTCTGGCCCTTGGCGGGCGCGAGGTTGAGGCATCCATCCCCCGCGTGGTGCGCGCCAGCCCCTTCACACCCCTGAACAACATTCTGGGTCCCGAAGGCGAGCGGTGGGTGCCGGTGCATGGTATCGTCGCCCTCCAGGACGCCCGAGCCGCCTATGTTGGGGTCTCGGCCCTGTTCGAGGCGCTGGCACCCCGGTTCACGGCGGGTGGAGTCCAGACCGGAATGATGCTGACGGCCCTGTCGACCAACGCCCTTTTGATCGAGCCGGTGTTCGTCTGGCCCGAGGCGAGGAGAGCTCTTCACGATGCTACGGTAGAGCCGGGCGTGCTGGCGAAACTGCCGCGCCACGCCGAAAATCCTCGGGTCACCGAGCTGGTGGCCGAGGCGCGGGCAGGGGTCGTGGCCGCCTTCACCGCCGTCGGCGCGGCTCATTTCCAGATCGGCCGAACCTATCCCTGGCTCGAAAGTCTGGATGGACCCGCTCAGCATCTGATCCGCGCGATCAAGGCCGAGCTGGATCCGAAGGCCCGGATGAACCCGGGCGTGCTGGGCCTGTGACCGGGATCACTGCCCGTGATCCCCGGACCGGCAGGATCGACTGGGAAGGCACGGCGGCCGATCCCGCCGAGATCGGGGAAGTCGCGGCCCGTCTGCGCGCTGCCCAGCCCGTTTGGGAAGCCAGAGGTTCGGCCGCGCGGCTGGAGACCCTGCGCGCCTTTGGCCAAGCCTTGGCGCGTCACGCCGGGCCAATCGGGGCGGCCCTGGAAGTCGATACGGGACGCAGGCGGATCGCCCGGCTCGAGATCGACAGCGTTGTCGGCTCAATCGAGGGCTGGGCCAGGATAATCGCACAAGATAAGCCGCCGGACTGGATAGCGGGACGCGGTTTGGCGGGTGTCCGCCACACCTCCGCCTGGAAAGCCTATCGGCTGGTGGGGGTCATCAGTCCGTGGAATTTTCCCCTTCTGCTGGGGATGATTGATGCGGTTCCGGCCCTGCTGGCCGGCTGCGCGGTCTTGGTCAAACCGTCTGAGGTGACACCGCGCTTCATCGCTCCTGTGATGGCGGCCATCGCCGAGGTCGCCGATCTCGCCGACGTGTTCAGCATCATGGTGGGCGACAGTGCCACGGGCCAGGCGATCGTCGACACCGCCGACTGCGTCTGCTTCACCGGCTCTGTCGCAACGGGCCGCAGGGTCGCGATTCAAGCGGCGGGGCGGCTGATACCGGCCTATCTGGAGCTGGGCGGCAAGGACCCTCTGATCGTGCTGGAAGGTGCCGATATCGAGCGGGCAACCGATGCGGCTCTGCGCGGTTCGGTCCTGTCGACCGGTCAGGCCTGCCAGTCCATCGAGCGAATCTATGTCCACAAGTCTATCCACGAAGCCTTCCTGAGCCGACTGGTCGAGAAGGCGGAGGCCGTTCGGTTGAGCTGGCCGGACATCAGCGCGGGACAGGTCGGGCCGATCATCTTCGCGCGTCAGGCCGAGAGTCTGGCGGCCCAGATTGACGATGCTCGACAGAAGGGAGCCCTCGT
>JBBQTX010000258.1:0-3200 GCA_038234475.1 Caulobacterales bacterium
CCGTGAATGACCGCGGCATGGGTCGCGGTGCGAAGGTCGTCTCAGGCACGATCCGGGACTCCCTGCACATGGTCGACGTCATCTTCGGGCTGGACGGCGGGGAACTCCCCGAGATCGTCGTGTCCGACACCGGCTCCTACAGCGACCTGGTCTTCGGCCTGCTGGAGCTGCTGGGGATCTCCTACCGGCCCGCGCTGGCGGACCTGCCCGACCAGAAGGGCTGGCGGATCAAACCGGACGCCGACTACGGGCCGCTCAACACCTTCGCCCGGGGCAAGATCGACCTGCGGAAGGTCCGGAAGAACTGGGACGACATCCTGCGGGTGGTCGCCTCGATCTACACCGGGACCGTTCGCGCCTACGACGTCGTCACGATGCTCCAGCGCGACGGCCACCCGACCGCGCTCGGCGAGGCCATCGCCGCCTACGGCCGGATCTTCAAGTCCCTGCACATCCTCAACTACATCGACGTGGACGAGACCTATCGGCGCGACATCAAGCACATCCGCAACCTCCAGGAAGGCCGCCACGCCCTGGCCCGGAAGATCTGCCACGGCAAGAAGGGCGAGCTGTACCACCGGTACGAACGCGGACTGGAGAACCAGCTCGGCGTCCTCGGCCTCGTCCTGAACTGCGTCGTCTTGTGGACCACGGTCTACCTGGACGCCGCCGTCCGCCAGCTCAAGGCCCAGGGCTACCCGGTCCGCGACGAGGACATGGCCAGGTTGTCGCCGTTCGTCAGCCGTCACCTCGGCGTCCACGGCGCCTACAGCTTCGCCCTCCCCGACCTGGCACCCCGCGCGATCCGCGAACTACGAGACCCCGACGCACCCGACGACGAAGACGAGGCATGAACCCGCCGGGCCGTGCAGTTCAGCCCCCTGGGCTCGTTGACGGCGCGATCGGTCACTGGACGTTCTTCACGCCCGCCAAGCGCAGGATCGCGGTCAGCCCGTCGGGGGTTCCGGGCCAGTGGCGCTCGATCGCCTCGGTGCCGCTGTGGTGGATGACCGAGCGAAGGGTGAGGGCGACGACGATGGCGTCGTCGGCGTAGCCGATGATCGGGATGAAGTCGGGGATCAGGTCTACCGGTAGATCAGGTAGGCCAGGAGCAGCCACAGCCTGACCCGGACGCCGCGTGGCAGGGTGGGGTCTGCGGCCAGGCGCTTGAGCAGCCGCAGCAGGTCGGGCAGCATCCGCAGCAGACCACGCAGCGAGGCCAGGTCGAAGCGGCCCTTGACGCTCCACAGCGCCGCGACCAGCGCGACCCAGATCAGCACGAGCCCGGCTGCGATCGCGATCACGATGTCCCAGATCATGGCGTCCGCTCCGGTTCAGTGGTCGCCGGTGAGGATGGCGCGCGGGCCTCCCGGACGGCGTAGAAGACCACCACGTAGCCGGCCAATGGGTCGGCCCACCACCAGCCGAAGGCGGTGTTCAGGGCCAGGCCCGCCAGGACGGCGGCGGCCAGGATCCCGTCGATCAGGGTGACCCGGCCCTCGGTGGCCAGCACCGGGTTGCCCAGCGCGGCGCCGGCACGGGTCTTGCCGTAGGCCACCCACCGCAAGAACTGATCGACCTGCATCGGAACGGGTGAACGGCGATATCTCCGCCCGCCCTGACCCACTAACGCCGTTTTCCGTTCGGTTGCAGCTCAAGCCCCTGGTCGAAGTCGGCGAGTCGTTTGCTGCGCGGGAACCTCGCCTCGTGGACCAGCCGGATCCGGCGGCGGGAGTCCCGGTCGTCGCATTCCGCGGTCAGCACCTCGGCCAGGAAAGCGCCGTGGGACAACCGTTCCCGAGCGGCTGCCTCGGCGATCCGGCCGGCCTCGGCGCGGACGGTGGGCAGCGCGAGGGTGCGGCACGCGGCGTCCACCCGCAGTTGCGCGGCGGGGTCGGACAGCGCGGTGACGGCGGCCGCCGGGCCGCGGCGCGCGGTCATCCCCCGGCCTCGAGCAGGTCGTCGTACCCGTCCAGCGTGGGTACCGGTCGGTCATCGACCCCGGCCGCCGCCGGAACGTCCGGGACCACCGCGGCGGGCCGACCGCTGTCCAGGTGTCGACGGGCCTCGACCGCGACCAGGTCGGGATCGCACCGGCCGGCGGCCACCGCTGCGTCGATCCCGGCGAGCACCGCCTCGGTGGGCAGGGTGCGGTGCAGCAGCAGCACCCCGATCAGCGCCTTGGTGCCGTCACGGTCCCCGGCCTTGCGGCGTGCGGTGTCCCAGAACCGTTGGTGCCCATCGGTGAACACGCCGGTCGCCCGGGCACTGACCAGGGCGGTGGCCCCGGCCAACGCACCCGGCCGGTGCGCGAGGACCTCGAGGTAGTGGTCCAGCACCAGGTCCTCGGAGCCCTTGTGCAGTGATCGGGTGTGCCGGGCGACCAGAACCCCGTCATGCCGGACGTCGAGCCAGTCAGCGCCCAACGCGAACCTGCACCCGGCGGCCGGCGAGCCGGGCCGGCACCGAATAGTACGACTGCCGGACACAGATCCTCGCCTTCGCGTCGACCCGGCACGACAACGCCGCGGCCGCCCGGAACGCGTTGGCCCGGTAACGGGTTCAGCAGCGGCGCCTCGCGGGCGGCGGCCTGCCCGACGGTCTCGGCGCGGGCCGCGATCCGCCGGTGCTCGTCCACCTCATCGGCGTCGGCGAGCATCTGATTCAACTCCGCCAGCGACGCCGCCCGCGGCACCGGGGTCATGTGCCGGCGCCGGAACCGACCGATTTCCCCTTCCACGCCGCCCTTCTCGTGAGCGCCTTCCTTACCCGGCTGGCAAAAAAAACGAGTCGAAGCCATAGTGGGAGCGCAGCGCGATGAACTGCGGGTTCTCCAACCGCTCCCGGCCCAACAGCACCCGCAGCACCGCAGGTTTGAGGTTGTCGTACCGGATCTTACCGGTCGGCACGCCACCAAACATCTCAAACGCCTGCACGTGCCCGTCCAGGAACGCCTCGGTCCCGACGTTGCCGTACGCGATGTGCGCCGCGCGCCCCGAATTCGACAACCGCATGACAAACATGTGCAGCTGCAACCGTTCTCCCGCGATGATGGCGACGAAATCACCGAAGTCGACCTCCGCGTCCCGACCGGGCAGATGGGTCTGCGGCACCGCGACCAGGCTCCGGTCCGCGCCGATCTCGATCTTCAGATCGTGCACCAACGCCCGGATCGTGGACTCCGCCACCATCGCCCCCTT
>JBBQTX010000259.1:0-3177 GCA_038234475.1 Caulobacterales bacterium
GGCCGCCACGTGGCCCGCGACCTCGCCACCTGCACCGCCCAGAACATCACCCCCGTCCCGCCCGAGGGTCAGGCGACCGCGGTCGCCGGCGGCGCGCCGGAGGCCGCCGGACAGAGCCCCGTCGCGGCTGAAGCGGCAGCGGCATCGACCTCGGCCACCGCGATGTTGAACAGCGGACGCTGAGTCGAGGTCACGGCGGTTGCGTCACCGGACGCTTGCGTGTAATGACCCGCGCTCTTGAATTCAGGGTCTTTGAGGCCCCGCCGCGCCGGCTGACCGGTCAGCGCGGCGTTTGTGTTGTTGAGGCGAGGCGATGGCCGAGATCATTCTGAACGTGGACGTCCGTGACGGCGTCGGCACCGGTGGCGCCCGCGCCGCGCGTCGCGCGGGCATGGTCCCGGGCATCCTGTACGGCGGCGACAAGGCCCCCGTGGCCATCTCGGTCAACGAGAAGGACTTCAGCAAATCCCTCTACACCGGCAAGCTGCTGGGCCATCTGGTGACCCTGAAGTATGGCGACGAAAGCCAGCCGGTCATCGCCCGTGATGTCCAGTTCGACCCGGTGTCGGACCGTCCGCTGCATTTCGACCTGATGCGGGTCGATGCGAAGCAGACGATCAAGATTGAGATCGCCGTGCACTTCATCAACCAGGACCAGTGCGAAGCCTTCCGTCAGGGCGGTTCGCTCGAGATCGTCCGTCACGCGGTCGAGGTGAAGGTCCGCGCCGACCACATCCCCGAGGACCTGATCGTCGATCTGGCCGGCCACAAGCTGGGCGACACCATCCGCTGGACCGATCTGAAGGGCACCGAGAACGTCGAGCCGACCATCACCGACCGTGACTTCGTGATCGCCTCGATCAAGACCTCTTCGGCCGCCATCTCCGCCGCCGCAGACGACGCCCATGAGGCCGAGGTGGCTGCCGAGGCCGCCGAGGTCGAGGCAACCGAGCAATCCGACGGCGGAGACGCCGCCGAAGGCGAACCGTCGGAAGGCTGACCCTTCCTCATCGTTGCTCTGGAAAGCCCGCCCGGTTCGCCGTGGCGGGCTTTTCATTGCGACCGACGGTTCGAGGGCGTATCCTCTGCCCATGGACGGCGCAATCGGCCCCTTCGACCCGACCGAGTCCCCCGCCAGCCTCCGCGCGCGGGGGTTCAAGGAGATTCGGCGCTGGGTGATCGATATCGAGGCACCCGGGATGCGTGAAGACGTCCGGGCGGCGGTCGAGCGGATCAATGCATCCGAAGAAGAGGCCCATGTACTGGCCGAGATTGAGATGAACGCCGCCGAGGTCTGGCGGACGATGCCTGAATGAAGCGCGGCGATATTCTGATCGCGGTGCTTTCAGGAGACTATGGCAAGCCGCGCCCGGCGGTGCTGGTTCAAAGCCAGGACCTGTTCGACACGGAAAGCCTCGTTCTTTGCCCGCTCACAAGCGAACCTGGCATGGCGGCTCCGTTCCGGCTGTTGATCCAGCCGTCTGAAGCGAACGGGCTACAGCACGCTTCCGCCGTGATGACCGAAAAACTGACCGCTGTGCCGCGCCGGCGTTGCCGCGATCGCATTGGCGCGCTCACGGAGAGCGAGTTACGCGCGCTCGACGCCAGCCTGATGTTTGTTCTCGGCCTGACCTGATGATCATCGTCGCCGGCCTCGGCAATCCCGGCCCCAAATACCAGGGCAACCGACACAACATCGGCTTCATGGCCGCCGACGAGATCGCCCGGCGTTGGTCCTTCGGACCCGAGCGGGCGAAATTCCAGTCGGTGATCCGCGAGGGCGAGATCGCGACCGCCGACGGCACCGTCCGTGTCCTGCTGATGAAGCCCCAGACCTGGATGAACGAAAGCGGGCGCGCCGTCGGCGAGGCGGCGCGCTTCTACAAGGTCCAGCCGGGCGGGGTCATCGTCTTCCACGACGAGATCGACCTGGCACCGGGGCGTTTCCGCATGAAGACCGGCGGCGGGGCGGCGGGGCAGAACGGCGTGCGCTCGATGATCAGCCATCTGGGGGCCGATTTCCGCCGGGCCCGCATGGGCATCGGCCATCCGGGCGACCCCCGGCTGGTGCACAGCCATGTGCTGGGCGACTTCCACAAGGCCGACCAGCCCTGGCTGGAGCCCATGCTGAACGCCGTCGCCGACGCCCTGCCCTTCGCCCTGGCCGGCGACGACGAGCGCTACCAGGGCGAGGTCATGCGCCTCGCCCCCGCCCCGAAATTCAGCCCCCGCCAGGCGGCGCAGAACGCCGCGAAGGGCGAGGATTAGGCCTCGTATTCGATCGTGTAGCGCAGGGTCTGGCTGCGGCCCGCCGGGATGCTCAGTCGCCAGGCCGGATAGCCGCCGTCGGTGATGACGCTGCGAGCGCTGGAATCGACAATGCGAAAACCCCGGTAGGCGAATTCGCCCGGCCTGATCTCGATCTCGATCGGGCCGGGTTTGTCGTTGGCCACGGTGACCGACATGGCGACGCGCCGGCGGCCATTGACCGTGGTCTGTGACACGGTCTCCTGCCCGACGGTCAGGTCCATCGCTTCGCCGAACACGAGTTCGACCGGCAAGCCGATCCCGCGATCCTCGAACCGGGCCTGACCGGTAAAGAGAGCCCGCCCCGCCTGCGTCTCCGTCAGGCTGAAGCCACCGCCGGGCAGCGGTACGCCCAGACCCGACGCCGTCTCGTTCTTCAGCCGCAGCATCAGCACAGGCTGGTGCGGCCCGCTGTCATTGCCGGCATGGACCTCGACGCCATAGATTCGCGTGAAGCGGACATCGTCCTGTTCGAGGAACCGCACCTGTTTGGTCTGCCGCGCATTGACGTCTGTGGGTTCGGGCAGGGTGTAGATCTTGTAGTCCCCCAGTTCACCCACCCGGGCGATCCGCGACCCGGTGACGACGACATCCTCGACGTTCGAATTGGACAGAGCGGGCACGGCGGAGAGGTGGTCGACCACTCTGGTCCGGTTGCCGGTAATGAAGAGCTGGTCGAGGTCAATCGGCCCACCCGTCGTCGTATCCACCGGCCAGCAGTTGGGCTCCCGAACCACCTCCGCCGCCTCCACCGGCACCGTATCCCCGTCGCGGTTCAGATTGCCCGCCACCACCTGAACCGGGGCGTCGCTGAATCCTGTGCCGCCGAAATTGGCCAGCGTGATCCAGCCGGTCAGCGCCAGCGACCGC
>JBBQTX010000260.1:0-3170 GCA_038234475.1 Caulobacterales bacterium
TGGTCTTTCCCGGACGGCGCAAGGTCATCTTCGTACACGGCTGTTTCTGGCATCGGCATCCCGATCCGGACTGCAGGCTGGCGCGGATGCCCAAATCGCGGCAGGAATTCTGGAGGCCGAAGCTGGAGGGAAATCGCGCGCGCGATGTCCGACAAGAGGCGGCGCTGACGGCCACAGCCCGGCGCGTGATGACGATCCGGGACTGCGAACTTCAGCCCCCCCGCTTCACTCCGGAACAGAATTGGAACATTCTCGGTCTCATGAATCAGGGCGGCATGAAATCCATCGAACTGTTCGCCGGGGCCGGGGGGCTGGGCATCGGCCTGCACCGGGCGGGGTTTCACCCCGTCCGGGTGGTCGAGCGCGACGCCTGGTGCTGCGACACCATCCGTGCGAACCAGACGCGGGCCGGCTCGGTCGTCGCCGACTGGACGCTGGAGCAGGGCGACGTCCGCGCCGTCGATTTCCGCGAATATGAAGGCCAGGTCGATCTTATCTCGGGCGGGCCGCCGTGCCAGCCGTTCTCGATGGGTGGCAAGCACAAGGCCTATGACGACGCGCGCGACATGGTCCCCCAGGCCATTCGGGCGGTGCGCGAGGCCCGGCCGCGGGCCTTCGTGTTCGAGAACGTCAAGGGCCTGACCCGGGCCGGCTTCCAGAACTATTTCGCCTACATCCAGCTGCAGATGCGGCACCCGGACGTGGTGGCGCGGGCCGACGAGGACTGGACCGACCATCATGCGCGACTGGAACAGCACCATACCTCGGGCTCCAGCGAGGGGCTGAACTATCATCTGGTCACGCGCCTGTTGAACGCGGCCAACCACGGCGTGCCGCAACGGCGCGAGCGGGTCATCTTCGTCGGCTTCCGGTCCGACTTCGCCGAGGAATGGCATTTCCCCAAGGAAGTGCATTCGGCCGAGGCGCTGATCTGGGACCAGTACGGCGACGGCTCCTATTGGGACCGGCACCGGGTGGCCCGCGCGGACCGCCCCCAGAACCCGGCCCTGACGGCGCGGGCCGCGCGCTTGGACGAGCGGCCGGTGGGCCTGGCGTGGAAGACGGTCCGCGACGCGATCTCGGACCTGCCCGACCCCGAGCATCAGGCGGACAGGGCGCGCCAGATCGCCAACCATCGCTTCCAGTCCGGCGCCCGCAGCTATGCCGGGCATACGGGCAGCCCGCTGGACGAACCGGCCAAGACCCTGAAGGCCGGAGTGCACGGCGTGCCCGGCGGCGAGAACATGCTGCGCAAACCGTCCGGCGAAGTGCGCTATTTCACGGTGCGCGAGAGCGCCCGCCTGCAGACCTTCCCGGACGACTATGTCTTCCAGGGCTCGTGGTCGGAAACGATGCGGCAGCTGGGCAACGCGGTGCCGGTGCGACTGGCGGAAATCGTGGGGCGCGACGTCGAGCGGGCGCTGAGGTTCGCCGCGTGAGCGAGCCGTATAATCCGCTCGACAAGCTGAACCTGGCGCGGAGCATCGAGGTCGAGCTTCTGGCACGCCCGACCCAGCCTTTGACGGCGCTGGCCGCGACGCACGGCGCCGGCGTCTATGCGATCTACTACGCGGGGCCGTTCGAGGTTTACCGACCCATCGCCGACGGTTCCCGCCCGATCTATGTCGGAAAGGCGATCCCCAAGGGCGGACGCAAGGGCGGTCTGTCGGCCAACGCGGCGGTCGGGCGCTCGCTTCAGGACCGACTGCGCCAGCACGCCGCCTCGATCGATCAGGCCGTCAATCTGGACCTCGCCGATTTCAGCGCGCGGGTGCTGGTGGTGGACGACATCTGGATTCCGCTGGGCGAAAACATGCTGATCGAGAATTTCCAGCCGGTCTGGAACGTCGTCATCGACGGCTTTGGCAACAAGACGCCGGGCGCGCGACGCGCCACCCAGTTCCGGTCGCCGTGGGACGTGCTGCACCCGGGACGCGCCTTCGCGGAAGCCCTGGCGCAGCACCCGCAACCGGCCGAGGTGTTCGAGGCCCGCGTGCGTGACTTCTTCGAGGGCGAACCGGTGCCGCTGGTCGAGGCCGACGACCAGACCGACTGAGCTGTGGCCCGCCGCCTGTCTGACCCCGGCGACATGAACGCTTTGTCACGCGGCGCCCGGTTGTGGCGGCCCGTCGGCTGCGGCATGGTCCGATCGAGACGGGTGGGGAACGGACGATGCGTACGAGGACGAGACCGGCCGGGGGGGTGGCCGCCGGCCCGACCCTGAACCGGGTCATCGGCGAGCCCCGGCCGGACGGCGAATTCGCCGTCGTCGGCACCGCCGGCCAGGCTGCGGGACCGCCGTGACCGGTCTCGCCACACTCCTCTTCGCCGGCCTGATCGCGGCCCAGACGGCGCTCCAGACCCCGCCCATATTCCAGCCCGGCGCGCCGGGCGCGGCCTCGCGCGTGATCACGGCCGACGAGGCGGTGGCGCTGGGCCGGACCACCTTCATCGCGGCCGACGCGGCCTTCATGCAGCATATGATCGTCCACCACGCCCAGGCGGTGGAGATGGTCGAACTGCTGGCCACGCGCGGTTCGCATCCGACCGTGCGCCGCCTCGGCCAGCGCATCGCCATGAGCCAGGCCGCCGAGATGACGCTGATGCGCGGCTGGCTGGCCGAGCGGGGCCAGCCGCTGGAGATGGCGGGGATGCACGCAGGCATGGACCATTCGGCCCACGCCGGACACGCCATGGCGCCGTCCGACACGCCGCTGATGCCCGGCATGCTGTCGCCGGCCCGGATGGCGGCGCTGGCCTCGGCCGAGGGCCCGGCCTTCGACCGCCTGTTTCTCGAGGGCATGATCCGCCACCATCAGGGCGCGCTCGACATGGTCGACACCCTGATGACCGTGCCCGATGCGGCCCAGGACACCCTGCTGTCCGATTTCACCACCTCCGTCGTCTCCGACCAGTCGGCGGAGATCCTGCGCATGCAGTCCCTGTTATCCGACCTTTGAAACCCGACCCCGAGGAGCGGCCATGAACGTTCGCAGTACCCTGCTTTCCACCGTCGCCGTCATCGGCGTCCTGACAGCCACCACGGCGACCCAGGCCCAGGCCCAGGCCCCGACCCAGGTCATCGCCGCCGACGCCCGCAGCGCCCTCGGCGGCGGCCTGACCGACGCGGGCACGGCGGCCTCGGGCATGGCGCTCGAGTATTCGGTCGC
>JBBQTX010000261.1:0-3161 GCA_038234475.1 Caulobacterales bacterium
AGCAGGACGGTCGGGACGCCAGCCGCCTCCAGCATCGGACCCAGCCTCTGCCAGTGCTGACGGGCGAGGATTTCCGTCGGCGCCATCAGCGCGGCCTGGAAACCGGACGCGGCCGCGTCCGCCAGCGCCAGCGCCGCGACGGCGGTCTTGCCCGAACCGACATCGCCCTGCAGCAGCCGGCCCATCTGCTCGCCCGAGGCGAGGTCGCGGCGAATCTCCGCCACCGCCCGGGCCTGGGTGCCGGTCAGGGTGAAGGGCAGGGCGGCCAGCAGGCGATCAGAGGCGTCGCCCGGCTCGATCCGCGGGCCGGGGGTGATCTGTCGGGCCCGCCGGCGCCGGGCCAGGGCGAGCTGGTGGGCGAACAGTTCGTCATAGGCCAGACGCTGCCGGGCCGGCGCGTCCGGCTCCAGATCGGGCTCGGCGCCCGGGGCATGCAGGGCCGCCAGCGCGGCGCGCCAGCCGGGCCAGCGCGACCGGGCTATCCAGGCCGCGTCCTGCCATTCCGGCAGGTCGGGGGCCTGGGCCATGGCACCCTGCACCAGCTTTCGGACCACCCGCGAGGTCAGGCCCTGGGTGGCGGGATAGACCGGCTCGACGGCGGCGATGTCGTCCGCGTGATCGAGGGTGAAGATGTCCGGATGGGCGATCTGCACCTCGTTGTTGAAGCGTTCGACCTTGCCGCAGACCAGACGTTTCTGACCCTTGGGCAGCAGCCGGTCGATATGCTGGGCCGAGCCGCCGAACCAGATCAGGTGGAGGAAGCCCGTGTCGTCCGAGGCCCGCACCTTGATCGGCGCGCCCACCTTGCCCGGGACGATCAGCCGGTCGACCAGGACCTCGAACACCCCGACCTGTCCCTCGACGGCGCTCACGGCCGTCATGGGCTGGCGGACGATCAGTCCGGACGGCGACAGGAACAGCACGTCGCGCACCAGCGGCCCGGCCAGTTTCTGCACGAGCGGCAGCAGGCGCGGCCCGACGCCCTTGAGGCCCGAGACCTCGGCGAACAGGGGAAAGAGAATCTGCGGCCGCATGACGCCGCAGCATAGCTGGCGCAACGGCGTGTGGAACGCTATCTCACCGCTCCTGTTTAATGAACGACCGGGCAAGGAACCTTGTGGCCGAAACCGACGCACGTCTGAAGCAACGCCTGGGCCGCATCACCTTCCGGGCCTGGCGGCGGGGCTTTCGCGAGGCCGACCTGGTTCTGGGCCCGTTCGTCGATCAGGTGGGACCGACGCTCGACGAGGGCGAACTGGATTTGCTGGAGGCTCTGCTGGCCGAGGACGACGATCATCGACTGTATGCGTGGATCATCGGCACCGAGCCGACGCCGGCGGAACACGAGACCGGGGTAATGGCCAAGGTTCGCGCCTTCATGCGCGACCATGTCGCCAGCGCCGTCGCCGCGGGAGCCGGCTGATGGACGGTGGCTCGGTGAAGCGCAACGACCAGGGCCTGGGCGGCGCGCCGGAGGGGCTGGACGCCCTGACGGTGGCGCAGCGCCTGAAGGCCGACGGCGGCCTCGGCGTCTTCGTCGCGCGCGACTACAGCCGCATGGGCGAATTCGTCCAGGCGTTCGGCTTTTTCGCGCAGGATGTTGAGGTCATTGAGTTTCCGGCCTGGGACTGCCTGCCCTACGATCGACTGAGCCCGACCTCGTCGGTGTCGGCCGAACGGATGGCGGCGCTGACCCGGCTGGCGCAGCGACAGGCGGATGACCGCCGACCGCTGCTGCTCGTGACCACCGTCGGCGCGGCGATGCAGCGCACGCCGCCGCGCGCGGTGACGACCGCGGCTGGTTTCGAGACCACTGTGGGCCTCGACCTCGATACGGCGGCGCTGGAGCGCTATTTTGCCGCCAATGGATACATGCGGGCTTCGACCGTGTCGGAGCGCGGCGAGTTCGCGGTGCGGGGCGGGGTCATCGACGTCTATCCGCCTGGCTTCGAGGAACCGGTGCGGCTGGACATGTTCGGTTCGGAGCTGGAATCGATCCGGACCTTCGATCCGGCCACCCAGCGCTCGACCGGCCAGCGTCGCGCCGTGTCGCTCGCGCCCGTGTCGGAGGCCCTGCTGGACGCCGCCAGCATTTCGCGGTTCCGCACCGGCTATCTGAGCCTGTTCGGCGCGCCGGGCGAGGACGCCCTGTATTCCGCCATCAGCGAGGGCGTGCGGCGACAGGGCATGGAGCACTGGCTGCCGCTGTTCTACGAGCGGCTGGAGACCCTGTTCGACTATTTGCCCGACGACGCACGCCTGTTCCTCGACAACCAGGTCGAGGCGGCGAGGGGCGAGCGTTGGACGCTGACCCATGACGCTTGGGAGGCGCGGCGCGACGCCTCGATGGGCAAGGGTGGGGCGGCTTACCGGGCCCTGTCGCCCGAGCGGCTGTATCTGACCGAGAGTGATTGGCACAGCGCCCTCGCCGGCCGCTGGGTGCGGCGGCTGTCGCCCTTTCACGGCCAGAGTTCACGCGATGGGGGCGAGGACGCGGGTGGCCGGCTGGGCCGCAGCTTCGCCGCCGAGCGGGCCCAGGACAGCGTCAATCTGTTCGAGGCCGTGGCGCGGCATGCCGAGGCGATCAAGGCGGCCGGCAAGCGGGTGCTGTTCGCCTCATGGAGCGAGGGTTCGTCCGAACGGCTGGCGGCCATGCTGGCCGATCACGGACTGGAGCATGTCGTCCCGGTGCGGGGCTGGGCCGATGTGCTCAAGGCCCCGAAGGACGTGTATCTGCGCGGCGTCCTGCCGGTCGAGCACGGGTTCGAGACTGACGCGATCGCCGTCATCTCCGAGACGGACATGCTGGGCGACCGGCTGGCGCGGCCGAAGAAGAAGCGGCGGGCGTCCAACTTCCTAGCCGAGGCTTCGGCCCTGACGACGGGCGACCTGGTGGTGCACCTCGATCACGGCATCGGCCGCTACGAGGGGCTGAAGACGCTGGAGATCCAGCAGGCGCCGCACGACTGCCTGGAGTTGCTCTACGCCGGCGACAGCAAGCTGTATCTGCCGGTCGAGAACATCGACCTCTTGACCCGCTACGGCTCCGAGGCCGACGGGGCCCAGCTGGACCGGCTGGGCGGGGCCGGCTGGCAGGCGCGCAAGGCCAAGGCCAAGGCCCGCCTGCGGGACATGGCCGAGGGGCTGATCGCATTGGCGGC
>JBBQTX010000262.1:0-3143 GCA_038234475.1 Caulobacterales bacterium
GGGGAAAAAGCTGGTCCCGTCTCGCGCGTGCGCAACTCTGTCCCACCGGAAATGCACCGGAAATCCCCGGCTCGCCGCCTTTCCGTTGTCGCATTGACCGGAGTCGGGACGCCGATTGACAGTTGGCAATCCGGACAGGGAGCGAAGGCTGTATGGCCGAACGGGCAAACTCGTTTTCGGACACTGAGGCAACCGACGTCGCGATGACCAATGAACTGGCCCGGGAGATCGTCCGGACGAATTTTCTCGGCGCGCGTTCCGAGAATCAAGATCGCCTGCGCAACGAAATCGATGCCACGCTCGACCACTGGTTTCGTTGGCGTTCGGGACGGTTCAAGGACAGTGCCCCGATCGGGCCGCCGTCTCTCGCCAGCCCCTTCAAGGCTATCCGTCACGGCGACCGTCTCAGCCACCGGTTGCTGGCCCTGTGCGACGCCTTGACGGCCGAGACCCCGACCTTTTCCCCCCGCTACGTCGCCCATATGAAGGCCGACCTGTCGCTGCCCGGCCTGCTCGGCTGGTTTGCGGCCATGCTGCACAATCCCAACAACAGTTCGCGCGACGCCAGCCGGGCCGGCAGCATCATCGAGACCGAAGCCATCGCCGCCATGGCCGGGATGTTGGGCTATGATACGACCAAGGCCCAGGGCCATTTCACCTCGGGGGGGACCGTCGCCAATTTCGAGGCCGTCTGGCGCGCCCGTTACCGGCTGGATCACTGGCTCGCCCTGGCCCTGTACGTCGCCGAGACCACAGGCACGCAGCTCGACCCCTTTGCCGCCGCCCATATGGGCTGGACGCAGTTCCGCGACTTGTTGGCCACGCACACACTCTCGGATATTGACCTGAAAGGCTACAGTGCCGCGGCGTCCAATCCCGGCGATGTCTGGTGCCGCATCAGTCGGGCCTCGGGTCAGGACTACAGGGGTCCGGTGATGCTGGTGCCCGGCAACCGTCACTACTCCTGGAGCAAGTCGGCCAATGTCTTCGGACTGGGCGGGGAAGCGATCTGGAGCATCGCTCTCGATGCGGGCGGGCACCTCGACCTCGCCGATTTCGAACGGCTGGTTGCCCGGGCCGAGGCCGAAGGTCGCCCGATCCTGATGGCTGTTGCCGTGGCCGGGGCGACCGAGACCGGGGCCATCGATCCGATGGACCGCCTTTATGACCGCATGGACGAGTGGCGGGCTGAGCGGGGCTGGCGCATCTGGCGACATGTCGATGCGGCCTACGGCGGTTTCCTCGGAGCCATGCTGGATGGTCCGTTCGAGGCGAGCCTGAGTCCCTCGACCGCCGCAGCCCTGCGCGCCATGCGACGCTCGGATTCCATTACTATAGACCCGCACAAGCTCGGTTATGTGCCCTATGCCTGCGGAGCATTCCTGACGCCTGATGCCGCTCGCTATGCAGTCTCGGCCTTCGACGCTCCCTATCTGGACCGGCCGGAATTGGGCACGGGCAAATGGTCCTCCACCCTTGAGGGTTCACGGTCTGCGGCCGGGGCGGCGGCGACCTGGTTGACGTCGGAGACTATTGGTTTCGACGCTGAAGGCTTCGGTACCCTGATGGCTGCCACGCTCGACGCCCGGCAGGCCTTTCAGGCGGCGGTGCGGGAAGCCATCCCCGAAGCCCGCTTCCTGCCCGCCGACAGCAATATCGCCTGCTTCTCGCTGGCGCGTTCCGGAGAGGCGCTGGGTCGGTCCAATGCCCGGACCGGTGCGGTGTTTGACCACTTCCAGACTTCGCCCCATTTCGCCATATCCAAAACCACGCTGGGCCGGGACAATGCCGCAATGATGGCCGCTGTGCTGGCTGGGCACGATGGTTGTGACGACTCGCCGGACGGCCACGGCGGCATGCTGGTGATCCGGTGCGTGTTCATGAACCCCTACTGGTCGGAACCCTCGGTTCGACAGGACCTGCTTCCGCGCTTTATCAACGAACTGCGCGAAGCCCTGACCTGTGCCGACCAGGCGCAGGCGGCCTGAGATGGAGGCGATCATGACCCGGATTCTGTATTTCGGTCGCGTGGCCGAACGGCTGGGAGCCGAAGGCAGCCTGGATCTGCCTGCGGACGGGGCAAGCATGGGTGAGATCCGAAACCTTCTGGCCGCACGGGACGAGGTCGCCGCCGATGCCCTGCTGCGCGTCGATGTTCGCGCATGCCTGGACCAGGTCGTGGTCCGCGACGATGTCCGGGCCCGACCGGGCCAGGAGATCGCCTTCTTCTCGATATTTTCGGGAGGCTGAAATGGCCCTAGACGTCCGGCTGGCAACTAAGACACTGTCCGCCCCGGCGGAGCTTGAGGCTTTTCTCGCGGGCCGCGTGAGCGACGGAGCCGTCGTGGCGTTTACCGGCCTGGCCCGCGGCATCGGCAAGGACGGGTCGGTCGTCGAGTCCCTGTCCCTTGACTGGTACCCGGGCATGACCGAACGGTCGATGCTGGACATCGCCGAGGCCGCGGCGGCGCGCTTCCCGGTCAGTGATCTGGTCGTGGTCCATCGCTGTGGCGACATCGCCCCAGGCGAGACCATCGTCTTCGTAGCCGCCGCCGCGCCGCATCGGCGCGTGGCCTTCGAGGCCGCCGACTATCTGATGGATAGACTCAAGACCGAAGCGGCGTTCTGGAAGCGCGAGACCGGCCCCGCCGGTACCCGCTGGATCGAACCCGTAGATGATGATCGCGCCGCCTTGGCGCGCTGGAAGGACGAGACGCCCTGATGGCCGGAATCAACGAAGAGCTGCCGTTCCACCCGCTGAATATCGCGGTCCTGACCATATCCGACACCCGGGACGAAACCACCGACACGTCGGGTGGACTGCTGGTCGAACGTCTGACCACGGCCGGCCACGTGCTGAAGGGCAAGGCCATCGTCCATGACGAGGTCGACGCCATCCGCGCCCAGCTGAAAATCTGGATCGCGGACCCCGAGGTGGATGTGGTCCTGACCACAGGCGGCACAGGTTTCTCGCCGCGCGACGTGACACCGGAGGCGGTCAAACCCCTGTTCCGACGCGAACTGGACGGGTTTTCGGTTGTGTTCCATCTTGCCAGCCTTGGTACCGTCGGGGTGGCGACGCTGCAGTCCCGGGCCCTGGCCGGTCAGGCGGAGGACACGTTCATTTTCTGTGTTCCGGGATC
>JBBQTX010000263.1:0-3108 GCA_038234475.1 Caulobacterales bacterium
TCGAGCTGAAGGGGGACCGCCAGTTCGGCGACGACCAGGCGATCCTGGGCGGACTGGCCCGTTTTCGGGGCGCGCCCGTGGTCGTCATGGGCCATGAAAAAGGCCACGACACCCAGACCCGCGTCGTCCACAATTTCGGCATGGCGCGGCCCGAGGGCTACCGCAAGGCGGTGCGGCTGATGGATCTGGCGGAACGCTACGGCCTGCCGGTCCTGACCTTCGTCGACACCGCCGGCGCCTATCCGGGCCTCGGCGCCGAAGAGCGTGGCCAGGCCGAGGCCATCGCCCGTTCGACCGAACGCTGCCTGACGCTGGGCGTGCCCTCGATCGCCACCATCACCGGCGAGGGCGGCTCGGGCGGAGCCATCGCCATCGCCGCGGCGGGGCGCGTCCTGATGCTGGAGCATTCGATCTATTCGGTCATTTCGCCAGAAGGCGCGGCGGGCATCCTGTGGCGAGACGGGGCCCGGGCCCGCGATGCCGCCATGGCCATGAAGATCACCGGGCCCGACCTGCTGGAGCTGAAGATCGTCGACAGGATCATTCCAGAGCCGGTCGGGGGTGCCCACGCCGACCGCCCGGCTGCCATCGTCACGGTGGGCGATGTGCTGGCCGAGGAATTGGCGGCCCTGTCCGGTCTGACGCCGGATCAGTTGCGCAAAGCCCGTGCCGTCCGCTTCTACGCCATCGGCCGGATGGGATAAGCCGTTAACCTCGCGGCTACCCGACCGTGGCAGCCTCCTGACATGTCTTCATCCAAATTCCCGAAATCGGGCCAGACCCGTCCATGAGTGGACTATGCGAGGCGTTGAGAGACAGCGCGGTCATCAACCTCACCAGTGCCATAACTATGGTCGTAGACGATTCCCCCTTTATGCTGGACCTGACCAGCCAGGCCCTAATGGGGTTCGGCATTAAGGTCCGACACGCCTGCCGAAGCGCCGACGCGGCGATGGACATATTGAAGGACAACACGATCGACCTGTTGGTCGTGGATTGCGAGATGCCGATCACCGACGGTTATGCACTGGTCCGCTGGTTGCGCAGGTCGGGCCTTGATCCAAACGCCTTCGTGCCCGTCATCATGACCGCCGGCCACATCCGCCGATCGCGAGTGGCTGAAGCGCGGGACTGCGGGGCCAGCTTCGTCATCACCAAGCCGTTCAGCGCCCGCACCCTGCTGCAGCGGATCGTCTGGGTTGCGCGCGATGGTCGCCCGTTCCTCGAAGTGGGCGACTATTTCGGCCCGGACCGCCGCTTTCGCGAGACCCGGCCACCTGGCGAGGAACGCCGCTCCGACCTGGTCCGCAGGGCGGCGTTCGACGCAGAAAAGGTTGCAAACACCGCCGGAGAGGGAATTGCGGGACCATGACCGTAATCACCCATGCACGGCGCAAGTCCAATCTGGCGAAGATGATAGACTCGGCCGGCGGCATCAGCGTCGGCGTGGCGCTGGAGCGGGCTCGCGCCAATATCGAGGCGAAACGGGCCGAGGCCTTGGCCGTCGTCGACGGCCAGATCAGCGCCCTCGAGCACGTGGCCGCCCCAACGTCGTTGCAGGATACCGCAGCCCGTCTGGACGAGGCCTATCGCGCCGCCAACGCCGTGATCGACGCTGCGGCGCCGTTCGATCTGATCGACCTGTGTCGGGCCGCCATGGGCCTGTGCGACCTGATCGACGCCGCCCGTCCCGGCCAGGCCTTCGACTGGCGGATCGTCACCGTCCACGCCCGCTCCATGCGGCTGCTGCAATCCTTGCCGGTTGAGGCCGACGAAGCTCGCGCCCAGGTATTGGACAGTCTGCGTCTGTTCGCCGACCGCAAGCTGGCCGCGCCCCGCCAACCCTAAACCGTCTGACGCTCGGCCTTCGCGCCCCGCGTCTGCTTGCGCCACAGCGCGGCGTACTCCCCGTCGACATGGGCGACCAGCTCGTGATGCGCCCCGCGCTCGACGATGCGCCCGGCCTTCAGCACCAGAATCTGGTCCGCGTCGGCGATGGTCGACAGGCGGTGCGCCACGACCAGGGTGGTGCGCCCGGTCCGCGCCTTGCGCAGCGTCTTCTGGATCGCCGCCTCGGTCCGGCTGTCCAGCGCGCTGGTCGCCTCGTCGAGGATCAGGACGCAGGGATCGGCCAGCAGGGCCCGGGCGATGCCGACCCTCTGACGCTCCCCGCCCGACAGTTTCAGGCCGCGCTCGCCGACGCGGGTCTCCATACCTTCGGGCAGGTCGCGGATGAAGTCGGACAGTTCCGCCGCTTCGGCCGCCGCCCAGATCGCCGCCTCATCGGCATCGGGCCGGGCAAAGCCTATATTGGAGCGGATGCTGTCGTTGAACAGGGCCACGTCCTGCGGCACCAGGGCGACGGCGGCGCGCAGGGATTCCTGCGTCACCTTGCGGGCATCAAGCCCATCGATCAGCACCCGGCCCTCCTGCGGATCCAGCAGGCGAAGGGCCAGTTTGACGATGGTCGACTTGCCCGAGCCGGACGCGCCCACAAGCGCCGTCGTCGTGCCCGGCGGCGCGAAAAAGCTGACGTTCTCCAGTCCGCTGGCGCGGGCATCATGCCGGAAGCCGACCTGTTCGAAGGCCAGGGATGCGCCCTTGGCGTCGACCGGACGCGGCAGGGCAATGGCGGTCGGCGCGTCGGCCACCTGGGGCGTCTGCCGCGTGACCTTCAGCATCTCCTCCATGTCGATGAAGGACTGGCGGATTTCGCGATAGGCGAAGCCGAGGATGTTCAGCGGCGCATAGAGCGAGATCATGATCAGCACCGCCGCCGTCACGTCGCCGGGCCCCATCCGCCCCGCCGCCGCCTCGAACCCGGCCATCACCGCCATGATCCCGAGGCCGACGTTCATGATCACCGCCTGCATGACGTTCAGCAGCGCCAGCGAGCTGTTCGCCTTGAGCGCGGCCCGGGTGTAGTCGCCAAGGGCATTGTCATAGGTCCGGGCGGCGCGGGCCTCGGCCCCGAACGATTTGACCGTCTCATAGTTCAGCAGGGCATCGACCGAGACGCCGGCGGCCTCCGTGTCGGCGGCGTTCATCTCGCGCCGGTGTTCCAGCCGCCAGTTGGACAGGGCGAAGGTCGAGGCGGCATAGACGGCG
>JBBQTX010000264.1:0-3071 GCA_038234475.1 Caulobacterales bacterium
ACGCCGCCCGCGCCGAGGCCCTGGCCCAGGCCGGGAGCGGCGACGACACCAGCCGTCGGCTGGAGAGCGTCGGTCGCCTGACCGGTGGCCTGGCCCAGGATTTCCACGCCCTGCTGGCGGTCATGACCAGCGCGCTCGACATGCTGCTGAAGACGGCCGACGATCCCGCGCGGGTCCGTCGTCTGGGTCAGGCGGCGCTCGCGGCCGGGCAGCGGGGCGAAGCCCTGACCCGACGCCTGTCGGCCTTCTCCCAGGGGGACGACGCCCATGCCCGGGTTCTGGACGCCGGCGTCCTGCTGCGCGCGATGGAGAGCCGGCTGAGGGCGCTCGCCGGTCCCCGCGTCGATCTGCTGATCGAGGGACCGTCCGGGGAGGCACCGGTCCGGGTCGATCCGGTCGGCTTCGAGGGTGCGGTCCAGGCCCTGGTCCGCAATGCGGTCGAGGCGCTCTCGGGTGCCGGGTCCGTCGCCGTGCGTCTCGAGACCATCGAAGGCGGGGCGCGGCTGACGGTGCGTGACACCGGCCCCGGCCTCAACGCCGCCACCGCCGCGCGGGCGATGGAGCCCTTCTTCACGACTCGCGAAGGGGCTGCGGGACTGGGACTTGTCCAGGTTCACGCCTTCGCCCGCCAGTCCGGCGGGACCCTGACCCTGACGGGTGCCGAGGGCGAAGGGGCCGAGGCGGTCCTGACGCTGCCGGGCGTCGTTGGCGTGCAAAAGGTCGCAGACCCAGCCGCCTGAACGGCTCGCCCGTCGACCCGCGTTCATGGTACCCGTGACGGCAACGGTAGGCGGGGGCGCTTGTGGTCTGGTCATTCAGGATTTTGGTAGCGGGTCTGGCGGTCGCCTATGCGGGCTGGCTCGGCCTGCCGCTTGTTCAGGCGCTGTCGGCAGGAGCGACGCTCGCCCAGGCTTGGCTGACGCTGGCACCGTCGGGCGCAGTCCCGGGGATGGTGTTCGCCGCCCTGCTGGTCGCCTCCATTGGTCTTTATGGATTGGGCGGTTTGTCGGCCGCAGCCGGGCTGTCCTGGGCCCCGGGCTTGTTCGGGCTCGGGTTTCTGGGTGAGATCGGCCTGAGACTGGCGTTTCTGGGTGGAATGATTGCTCCCGCGCCGTTCGCCCTTGACGTTGCCGCGCGTACAGATGCCCTGCTTCGTACCTCTGGTTTGCTGGCCGAAACTGCCCCCCTGAGTCTGGCGGGATTGCTCGCGATCGGACTGTGCGTCCTCCCGGCCAGAGGCTTGGCGCGGCGACGTCCCGGTGCGCGCTCGAGCCTGTCTTCGAGATCCCCAATCAAGATCGCCGATAGCGAGGCCGAAGCCGTCCTGACGCCGTCCGGCGTTGTCGCCGCGCAACAGGCCGTGGATTCCGCCGCCTGACCGTCTCGCCCGTCGACCTGTGTTCGTGCTAGATGTTAACGATTGTGGGTGGCGGGAGGCGCTTATGGTTTGGGCACTGAGGATTTGTCTGGGGCTTCTGGTTCTCGCCTATGCGGCGTGGCTCGCCTGGCCTGTCGCGGACCTTTTGGCCGGGGGTGTCGATCTGGCCGAAGTCTGGCGCCTTGCGGGCGGCGGGGCCGGGATCGCGGCGACCGCCGACGTCGCCGTCTGGATCGCCGTCATCCTCCTTTACGCGCTGTCCGGCCTGTCGACCGGCGCGGGCCTGTACTGGGCCCCCGGTGCCTATTTCCTCGCGTTTGCGGGCGAGGTCCTGCTTTCGGTCCGCGATCCGGGTCCTGCCCTCATCGATATCGCCGCGCGTTCGGCCGAGGGTCTGCGCCAGGCCGGTCTCATCGTCGATCCGGCCCCGCTGGCCATCGCGGGCCTTCTCGTCGCCGGTCTGCTGATCGTGGCGGTCGGCGCATGGCGCGGCCAGAAGGGCGTGTCCTGGACCGAGGGTCCCGCCTGGGGTTGAGAGGCTGCGCCGCGCTGGTCGTGGCGGTTACGGGAGGGAGGCGTCGATAGCGTCTCTCGGGGCCGCTCCCCACCTGACCCGGAGGGGTCCCACGCCGGGGACATCCCCATATCGGCCTCAACGGTCCACGCGGCTGTTGCTTCTGGCCGGTCAGGCGCTACGACACCTGCGCTCTCCCCGACCGCGCCCGACACTGAGGTTTCCATGGCCGACGCCGCCCCCGCTCCCGCCGCTGGCCTTTATGACGTCGTCATCATCGGCGGCGGGCCGGGCGGCTACAACGCCGCCATCCGCGCGGGCCAGCTGGGGCTGAAGGTTGCCTGTATCGAGATGCGCGAGACCCTGGGCGGCACCTGTCTGAACGTCGGCTGCATGCCGTCCAAGGCCCTGCTGCACGCCTCGGAGATGTTCGAGTCGGCGTCCAGGGACTTCGCCGGCATCGGCATCGATGTGACGCCGAAGCTGAACCTGCCGGTCATGATGAGCCAGAAGTCCGAGAGCGTCACCGCCCTGACCAAGGGGATTGAGTTCCTGTTCAAGAAGAACAAGGCCGACTGGATCAGGGGTCGTGGCCGGATCACCGGCCCGGGAACGGTCGAGGTCGAGGCGGCGGACGGATCCAGGACGGTCCTGAAGGCGAAAGACATCGTCATCGCCACGGGATCGGAACCCACGCCCCTGCCCGGCGTCGAGTTCGTGGACTGCAAGGTGGTCGATTCCACCGGCGCGCTGTCGCTCGCGGCCGTACCGAAGAAGCTCATTGTGATTGGTGCCGGCATTATCGGGCTGGAGCTTGGGTCGGTGTGGCGCCGGCTGGGGGCCGAGGTGACCGTGGTGGAATATCTGCCGCGCATCACGCCGGGCATGGATTCCGACCTCGCCACCGCCTTCCAGCGCGTCCTGACCAAACAGGGCATGACGTTCAAACTGGGGTCGAAAGTGACCGCGGCCAAGGCCGGCAAGGACGGGGTCGAGCTGACCGTGGAGCCCGCCGCGGGCGGTGCGGCCGAGACGCTCAAGGGCGACGTGGTGCTAGTGGCCATCGGCCGTCGCCCCTACACCGCCGGCCTGGGGCTGGAGACGGTCGGCGTCGAAACCGACAAGCGCGGCGTCATCGTCGGCGACCACTTCAAGGTTGCAGATGGCGTCTGGGTCATC
>JBBQTX010000265.1:0-3057 GCA_038234475.1 Caulobacterales bacterium
AACATCATCTCCAGCATCGTCATGCTGGTGAAGAACAAGACCCGGGACATCGCGATCCTGCGAACCATCGGGGCCAGCCGTATGTCGATGTTACGGGTCTTCTTCATCGCGGGGGCGACGATCGGGGTGGCCGGCGCCGTCACCGGCCTCGTCCTCGGCCTGCTGTTTTGCCTGAACATCGGCGCCATCCAGCATTTCCTCGAATGGGTCTTCCAGACCGAGCTGTTCAACGCCGACGTCTATATGCTCGATGCCGTCCCGGCCGAAGTCGACGCGCTTGACGTTTTCTGGGTCGCCCTATGGTCTCTCTTCGCGTCGTGCGCCGCCGCCCTGTTGCCGTCCTGGATCACGACCCGGCTCGATCCGGTCGAGGCGCTTCGCTATGAATAATCCAGTCCTCTCCGTCCGCGGGGTGACCCGCACCTACGAAACCGCCACGGGCGGCCTGACTGTGCTCAAGGGCGTCGATCTCGACGTCATGCCTGGTGAGATCGTCGGCCTGATTGGGCCGTCGGGCTCGGGCAAGTCCAGCCTGCTGCACGCCGCCGGCCTGCTGGAGCGACCGACCTCGGGCACAATCCATATCGACGGAGCAGACGTCGGGGGTCTGGATGAGCGGGCGCGCACCCATATCCGCCTCGCCAGCATCGGGTTCGTCTATCAGTTCCACCATCTGCTGCCGGAGTTTGACGCGCGTGACAACGTCGCCCTGCCGCTGCGCATCGCCGGCGTCAAACCGGCCGAGGCCCGCGCCCGCGCCGAAGAGGTCCTGACCGCACTCGGCCTGGGCGGCCGGCTGTCGCACCAGCCGGCCCAGCTGTCGGGCGGCGAGCAGCAGCGGGTCGCCGTGGCCCGCGCCCTGGCCAACCGCCCGCGCCTGCTGCTGGCCGACGAGCCGACCGGCAACCTCGACCCCGCCACCAGCCAGACCGTGTTCGAGGCCCTGCACCGGCTGGTCAAGGACACCGGCGTCGCCGCCCTGATCGCCACCCACAATATGGAACTGGCCGGTCACATGGACCGGGTGTTCGCGCTCAAGGACGGGCATCTGGAAGAGCGCCCGGCGCAGAGCCAGGCCTATTGAAGCCGTCAGGGATGCGTCGATGACCGAAGCGATCGAGACCCATCTGACCACGGCCTTGATCGCCCGGAGCGAGGGACGGAACCTCGACGCCCGCAACTGCTATGCCCGGGCGGCGGCCTTGGCCCGGGAGTCCTCCGCCCCCCTGCTGCAGGCGCACGCCCTGCGCCACCTGTCCGACATCGACCGCGAGGGTGGCCAGGCCGACGCGGCCCTGGCCCATGCCGAACAGGCGGGAGCCCTGTATCGCGCCAACGGGCAGGGGGCGTCGCTGGACATGGCCAATGTCCTGCGGCTCAAGGCTCTGGCCCTGCACGACCTGCGCCGCGACGACCGGACGGCCGCGGTCTGGACCGAGGCCCGCGACCTCTACCGCGCCGCCGGCATCGAGGCCGGGGTGGCGGAGTGTGAAGGACGGCTGGGTCGAGTCGGCAGCAGGCGATCCCCCTTACCGCTCATCCCGTCGCAAGCCGGGACCCAGTTCCTTGGGCGATCGGTCGGGCCGGGAGACTGACTGGCGATCCACCGCACGAACCACACCAAGCACTGGGTCCCGGCCTGCGCCGGGATGAGCGGATAGATCGAGCCCTACTTCTTGCCCGGCGGCTGCGTGAACGGCGAACTGCCCACCGACACGGCGGGCTTGGGCTTCTCCGCCTTGGGTTTGCGGACTTCCTTGTTGCTCTTGACTTGACCCTTGGCCATGACCGCTCTCCTGCGACGCTGGCCGCCGGGAGGGCGAGTCAGCATTTGGGGCATTCTACAGACACCTCCGGCAGATGTTCACCACAAATGAACTTGACTGGAACAAACCCGCAACATAGAACGTAACCGGAACACGCAATCTGGGGACAAGATCATGGCACGTTGGGTGAGAGATACTTTGTCGCTGGCATCGTGCGGCGGGTTCGTTTGGGTGTTCTGGCAGGCGGCGCTGATGACCATGCCGGTCTGAGGGCCGGCGTCCGGTAGACGGGGTAGACTCGTGCTTCCGTCTTTCTCGGAGTCTACCGTCTACCTCGTCGGCTCTGGCGGGACGGCCCACGGCCTGTCCACAAGGCGTTTCGGCGGTCCCGGTGCCGCCGGCGGTTTGCGATGTTCCGTTCGCCCGCGATGTGAGACTCGGTTCAGGACAGACGCATCGATCTGCGAAGGAACGGGACCGGTTTGACCGACACGCTGAACAGCCAGGGCTTCATCCACCTTCGAGTCCGCTCGGCCTATTCGCTGCTGGAAGGCGCGATCAAGGCGGGCAAGGTCCCGGTGCTGGCGGCCGACGCGGGTATGCCGGCGGTGGGGGTGGCGGACCGGGCCAATCTGTTCGGGGCGCTGGAGTTCAGCCAAGCGGCGCGGGACGCCGGGGTGCAGCCGATCGTGGCCTGCGCCCTGCCGGTCACCGGGATCGGCGGCCGGATCAGCGACCGCTGGGCCAAGGTCCCGACCGTGGTGCTGGCGGTCCAGAACGAGACCGGGTGGCGCAATCTGTGCGCCCTGTCGTCCTCGGCGTTTCTCGACGCCGGAGCGATGGACGAGCCGTCCGTGCCCTGGGCCATGATCGAGACGCGGTCCGATGGGCTGATCCTGCTGTCGGGCGGCCCCGACGGCCCGGTCGATCCGTTGTTCGTCCAGTCCCGACCGGATGAGGCCGCCGCGGTCCTGACCGAGATGAAGCGGGTGTTCGGCGACCGCTTCTATGTCGAACTGCAACGCCACGGCCTGGCCGGGGAAGGGCAGGCCGAGCGCGGTCTGGTCACCTGGGCCTATGCCAATGACACGCCGCTGGTCGCCACCAATGACGTTCATTACGCCAAGGCGGCGCAGGCCCGGTCGCACGACGCCATGCTGTGTATCGCCGACGGGGCCTTCATCGGCCAGGAAGACCGGCGGCGGATCACCGGCGAACACTGGTTCAAGCCCGCCGCCGCCATGCGGGCCCTGTTCGCCGACCTGCCCGAGGCCTGCGACGCGACCATCGA
>JBBQTX010000266.1:0-3049 GCA_038234475.1 Caulobacterales bacterium
CTGACCGAAGCCGGTTATGTTGGTGAGGACGTCGAGAATATCATCCTGAAGCTGCTCCAGGCCTCCGACTACAATGTCGAGCGGGCCCAGCGCGGCATCGTCTACATCGATGAGATCGACAAGATTTCGCGCAAGTCCGACAACCCCTCGATCACCCGCGACGTCTCGGGCGAGGGCGTGCAGCAGGCCCTGCTCAAGATCATGGAAGGCACCGTCGCCTCCGTGCCCCCGCAGGGCGGTCGCAAACACCCGCAGCAGGAGTTCCTGCAGGTCGACACCGCCAACATCCTCTTCATCGTCGGCGGTGCCTTCTCCGGGCTTGAAAAAGTGATCGCGGCGCGCGGCGACGGGGCCTCTATCGGCTTCGGCGCCAAGGTCAAGGAAGTCGACGAACGCCGCACCGGCGACATCCTGAAAGGTGTCGAGCCCGACGACCTGATGCGGTTCGGCCTGATCCCCGAATTCATCGGTCGTCTGCCCGTGCTGGCGACGCTGGAGGACTTGGACGAACCGGCCCTGGTCACCATCCTGACCGAGCCCAAGAACGCCCTGGTCAAACAGTACAAGCGCCTGTTCGAGATGGAGAATGTCGACCTGACCTTCACCGACGACGCCCTGATCGCCGTGGCCAAGAAGGCCATCACGCGCAAGACCGGCGCGCGGGGCCTGCGGTCGATCCTGGAAGGCATCCTGCTTGAGACCATGTTCGAGCTGCCGACCTTCGAGGGTGTCGAGGAGGTCGTGGTCAATGCCGAGGTCATCGAAGGCAAGGCCCAGCCGCTGCTGATCTATTCCGAGACCAAGTCCAAGAAGTCCGCGCCCGACAGCGCCGCCTGATGGATAAGGACGGCGTCGCTCTTGTTCGACGTCCCTGATATTCACCCGGAGGCCGCCCGCCAGTCATGGCGGGCGGCCTCCGCCGTTCTGGCTCTGGCCACCGCCGGGCTGACGGTCTTCCATCTGGCACCGGCCGCCCGACCCCTCGCTGAACTCTCATACGACCTCGCCCTGGGCGTCGCGGGCTTCGCGGTGACGCGCCGGATTCTGGCCGCCGGGCCTGATACAAGTGTGTGGCGGCGGCTTGCCGGGACCTGGTCGGCGGCGGCGCGCTGGAGCCTGCCTGCCCTCATAACCGTCGTGGTCGCGGTTCTGGCCGTCAGCGTGGCCATGCTTCCGCCGGCCGACCTTTCCAGCCAGGCACGGACCGGCTTGTGGACCGCGCTGGGACTCAGTGGCGGCCATCTGATGACGCAGGGGCTCTATGATCCGGTCCTGAGCGGGGAACTGCTACTGCATCTCTGGGTCACCGGGGTGGCCGCCCAACTTGTCCTCGGCTGGACCGTCGTTGTCGCCCTGATGATCCGGGCCGGCCTGCAGGCCAGGGTCGGGATCGTCGCCGTTACGGGCGTGCTGCTGTCGCTCGGACTGGAGTTGTGGATGCGCTCGCAGGGACAGCATCCTCAGGCCTTCCTGCTGGGTCCGCCCAACCTCTGGCCGTTTCTGATTGGCGCAGTGGTGGCAACCACACCGGCCCGAGTGAAGCGTGCGGATGCGGCGTGGCGATACGGACCGGTATGGCTGGGCCATCTGGCCTGGCCCTTCTATCTCTGGGTCTGGCCGCTGACCGCCCTGCCGCGCATGATCCTGGCGCGGCCGCTGAGTGCGGTCGAGGCTATGGCCGCGCTGGTCGCCGCGCTCCTGCTTGCCGTGGCCACCCGGCGCTGGATCGAGCAGCCGTCGCGGCGGTGGGCGGGCAGGTCGCGCGCCGCCTTGGCCGCCGTGGTCGCCTGCGGCCTGGCGATCGTCTTCGCCTCGGGTGCGACGCTCGTCGCCGATGGCTTCCCGGCACGGGCGGATACGAGCGTCCGGACCGAGGACACCGGCGTTCGTTCCTCGCCGCTCCAGGCACTGTGCCACGTCGAGGAAGGCCGCGCGCCGCCGCCCATGGCGGCCTGTGTGACGCCGTTGGGGGCGTCGGCCGATGTGGTGGTCTGGGGAAATTCGCATGTCGCCCACCTGACTCCGGCCATTCTCGACTGGACCCGCCGACGTGGGCTGGGAATGCGTCAGGTCACAAAGTCCGGATGCCCGACTCTCCTGGTTTCGACGGCCGGGCTGGCGTCGGCGGACTGCCTGGCCTTCAATCGCGCCGCCGTCGCCGAAATGGCACGCGGGCGCAAACCCGAATTGGTCGTCGTGGGCGCTGGATGGACCCTGATACTTGCCCGCGTGCCCGGCGATGACCGCGTGCAGGCCCGCGCCTTCGAGCGTGATTTGGCGGAAACCCTGCGTCTGTTGCGCGCCGCCATGGGGCCAGACGTCGCCATCGTGCTGATGGGGACCACGCCCGATTTCGCCTTCGCGCCAGCCCGGTGCCATTCGCGCCGCCGGTTTCTGGGGCTGGACACCGCACGCTGCGATCTGGCTGTGCCGGCCAATGCGAGCATGGCAGCGATCATGGACCGGGCCCTGTCGAGGATCGCCGCCGAACGTCCTGGAGTCTCGGTCTACCGGCCGCATACGGTCCTGTGTCCGAACGGGCCTTGCCGGACGCGGTCGTCGATCGGGCCCTGGTATATCGACAGCAATCACCTGACCCTTACGGGCGGCCTCGCCCAGTCGACCGGCGTGGCGGCGGTGCTGGACCGGGCGATTTCCGCCCCCGGGAGCGACAATCCTGACCGCAAGGTGGCGTCTTCTCTGCATGGTCGTGTTGGTGATGCGTCCGGGCCACAGGCCTCCACGGCCATTCCGCCCGGGTTTCCCGGCCCTTGACGCATGATCCTTGCGTCCTCGTGGTCTGGCCCTGCCGGATCGTGCAGCCGTGCCGGTTGTGGATGGAAGACATTGAGCGGTGCCCGCGACGCTTGAACCGCGCCGTTTGTAAACCACATACTCATCCGAAAGCCGCCGAATGGCGGGCCGAGTCGAAACGGCGGGGCACAGGCGTCCCGGACGCCGGCGCGGCGGGTCCGAGATCAACGAGGACCCCGTGAGAGTAGGCATCATGTCCGAGACCAAAACCCTGCCCGTGCTGCCGCTGCGGGAC
>JBBQTX010000267.1:0-3013 GCA_038234475.1 Caulobacterales bacterium
GGCCAGGCCCATGGCCAGGGCCGCCAGGCCATCGAGTGCGCGCGCGCTACCGCGTCGAGGTTCAGACATGCAACGCCCTCCCTGAGCGCCGATGGGTTGTGCGGGCGTTCAGGCGACCGCCGCGATCCGTTCGTGGAGCGCACGCAGGCGCGGCTCGGCAAGATATTTGTCCAGTACGGGCTGGACGGTGGCGGCGAAGGCGGCCTTGTCGACCTCGGCGACCTGGACACCGGCGGCGATGACTGCGGCCCGGGCCGCGGCCTCGCGCGCGTCCCACTGGACCCGCATGACCTGGACCGAGCGGCGGGCGACGTCGCGGACCAATTCGCGGTCGGCGGGGGTCAGGCTTTCGAAACTGACCTTCGACATCAGCAGGGCGTCGGGCGAGAAGGAATGCTCGGTCTGGCTCCAGTAGGGGGCGACCTCGAACTGGCGGCTGGACTGGTAGCTGGGCCAGTTGTTCTCGGCTCCGTCGATCAAATGCGTCTGCAGCGACGAGAAGACGGCACCGAAGGTCAGCGGGGTCGGATTGGCCCCCATGGCGTGGATCGAGTCGAGGAAGATGTCGGACTGCGGGGCCCGCATCTTCAGGCCGCGCATCTGACCCGGCTCGGTGACGGGATGGCGCACATTGTAGAAGCAGCGCGGCGCGGCGTCGTAATAGGCCAGACCGACCAGGCCCCGGCCCTCGAAGACGTTGAGCAATTCGGTGCCCAGGGCACCGTCGACCACAGCCCGGACATGGGCGACCGAACGGTAGACATAGGGCAGGGCCAGCAGCCGGGTCTCGGGAAAGGCGTTGTTCAGGGCCGCCACGGCGACGCGGCAGATGTTCACCGCCTGGAAACGGGTCAGGCCAATGGAATCGTCCTCATTGCCCAGTTGGCCCGCCGGGAACTGGCGGATGCCGAGGCGGCCGCCCGTCAGCCGGCCCAGTTCCTCGCCCATCCATTTGACGGCGGCGACGGTGGGATAGTCCGCCGGATGCACGTCCACGGCGTTGAAGATCGTCTGACCGTTGGCGACGGGACGGGGCGTGCAGGCGGCGAGGCCCAGGCCGGACAAGCCCGCAAGGCCGAGCGTGCGACGGGTCAGGCTCATAATGGGGCTCCGGTCGCGGGGACCGCGAGGCAGTCGATGCGGCCATGAGGTCCAAAATCGGCGGCGGCGGCCTGGCCGGCGAGAATGTCGTGCACGCCCGTCGCCGCCCCGGTCGAGATCAATTGCCCCGCCTCCAGCCTTCGCCCGCGGCGATGCAACAGGTTCAGAAGGAAGGCGAGCGAGTCCAGCGGCCCGCCGGGGATCGCCGTCGCGCCACCGCGACCGACCAGTACGCCTTCGATGGTCATGGTGCAGATCAATCCGGACAGGTTGTCTTGCCAGCCGGGAATCTCGGTGCCCAGGATCAGGCCCGCGTTATTGCCAAAGTCCGAGGCTGTGACCGCCGGGCCGTGGTCGTTGATGCCGGCGAACGGGCTGCCGGCGATCTCGATGCCGGTGAACACCCGGCCCACGAGGGGTTCCACGGTTTCGGCGGTCCAGCCGTCGTGGTCCGGGGCGGCGGCACCCAACTCCAGCACATATTCCGCCTCGACCGCCGCGAAGCCGCCGTCGATCACGCCGAAGCGGGTCGGCGTTGTGGCGGCGGTCCAGACGTTGCGCGAAAAGATCGGCCCGGCCAGCCGGCCAGCGCCGAACCGCGCATCGTGTGGCGCATGGATCCGCCCCAGTTTCCAGCCGGCGATCCGGTCCGGCCAGGCCGCGATGGCGTCGTCCTGCAGGGCATAGGCGTCATCCAGCGTCCCGGGCTGGCGGCCCGGATAGGCCTTGAGCGCATGGCCGGTCCGCCGCGCCTCGACGAAGGCGAGCGCGATGGGCGAACCCGCTGAATTGTCGTGTGCGTGGCTCACGCGGCCTCCCTGTTGCGGTGACATTGCGCAGGAAGGAAACCGGTGTCAATTTGAATCCGGTCAGGACGAACGCAAGGGCAAATCCCGATGGCGGTCGGCGTCCGACCGGCCGGGCGCCGACCAAGGCGCCACGCCGCGCGACGGGAGACGCGATCCTCTTTCCCGGGGATGAGCGGAGAAAAATGCACAAGCTGAGGTTTTTGCCCTAAGCACACCGTTCGACGAGAAAGATCCGCGAGCGTGAACGAACCCCGACGCCCCGGCGCCAAGCCCGCCACCATCAACGACATCGCCCGGTTGGCCGAGGTCTCGAAGAAGACCGTCTCGCGGGTCATCAACAACTCGCCCTTCGTCAAGGAAGCGACGCGCAAACGCGTCGAGGCGGTGATCGCCGAGCACGGCTTCACCCCCGACCCGCAGGCGCGCGGGCTGGCGTTCCGACGGTCGTTTCTGGTCGGGATGATCTATGACAATCCCAGTCCGAACTATGTCGTCAACATGCAGCAGGGCGTTCTGGATGCCGTGCGCGCCTCGGGGCTGGAGCTGGTGGTTCACCCGTGCAACCGGGCCGAAGACAGCTTTCTGAACGACGTCCGGGCCTTCATCGTGCGTCAGAAGCTGTTTGGCGTGGTCATGCCGCCGTCGGTGTCGGAGGACGACCGGGTCATCGCCATACTGAAGGAAGCGAACACCCCCTATGTCCGCATCGCCTCGGTGTCGCTGGACGTGCCGGCCTGTATGGTCGTGACCCACGACAGCCGGGGTGCCGCCCAGGCCGCGCGGCATCTGGCCGAACTGGGGCATCGCCGCATCGCCTTCATCTCGGGTCCCGACAGTTTCCGCTCGTCGCACGAGCGGGGCAGGGGGTTCGCCGAGGGACTGGCAGAGCACGGGCTGGCACTGGACCCGGCGTATGTGCGCCGCGGGGCGTATACGTTCGAGTCCGGTGTCGAGGCGGCGACCGAACTTCTGGCCCTGCCGCAGCGTCCGACGGCGATATTCGCGGGCAATGACGAGATGGCGATCGGGGTCATGAAGGCCGGGCGCGATGCCGGCTTGGACGTGCCGCGCGACCTGTCGATCGTCGGCTTCGACGACCTGCC